>NZ_JAJAFX010000032.1:0-64197 GCF_025384845.1 Photorhabdus temperata
AATTATTTTAAAGAAAATTGATCGTTTGATTAATCCCACAGCAAAACCCCACTTTATACTCATTTACCAACAGACTTATCCACAAATGGTTAGTTGGATTAAAATTTATCGAGCATCACGCAAACGTTTTCGTTACAATTCGGTGGCTAAAATCATTGCGTGATTTTAGCTGACTGTTCTGAAATGTTATTGCAGTGCCCATTTTTTACGTCCTGATAATAGTGGGCTCTTCCCAATAACATGTTATTGCCTTATAAAATCCAAGGGATCAAACCAATGCAACAGCTTCGTCCAATCCGTCATGCCCTGCTTAGTGTTTCCGATAAATCAGGGATTGTTGAATTTGCAAAAGCCTTATCTCAACGCGGTGTTGAATTACTTTCTACTGGCGGCACAGCCCGTTTACTGGCTGACTCTGGTCTGAAGGTTACTGAAGTTTCAGATTACACCGGCTTTCCTGAAATGATGGATGGACGCGTTAAGACCCTGCATCCCAAAGTGCATGGCGGAATCCTTGGTCGCCGCGGGCAAGATGATGAGATTATGGAACGACACCAAATCTCACCAATTGATATGGTAGTTGTGAATCTATATCCATTCGCGCAAACCGTTGCTAAACCAGATTGCACTTTGGAAGATGCTGTTGAAAACATTGATATCGGCGGACCAACAATGGTTCGCTCTGCTGCTAAGAACCACAAAGATGTCGCGATCGTAGTTAATAGTAATGATTATGAAAGAATCATTGAAGAGATGGATAATAATCAAGGTTCACTGACACAATCGACCCGTTTTGATTTAGCAATTAAGGCATTTGAACACACCGCTGCTTATGACAGTATGATTGCTAACTATTTTGGCAAACTGGTTCCGCCTTATTACGGTGACGTCACTCAACCATCAGGACGTTTCCCTCGTACCCTGAATCTGAATTTCACTAAAAAGCAGGATATGCGTTATGGCGAGAACAGTCATCAGGACGCCGCTTTCTATATAGAAGAGAATATCTCTGAAGCATCCATCGCAACGGCAACTCAATTACAAGGTAAAGCGCTTTCCTATAATAACATTGCTGATACAGACGCAGCTTTGGAATGTGTTAAGGAATTCTCAGAGCCTGCATGTGTTATCGTTAAGCACGCTAACCCATGCGGCGTAGCAATAGGTAAAGATATTCACGAAGCCTATGATCACGCATTCAAAACAGACCCTACCTCAGCTTTCGGCGGTATTATTGCGTTCAACCGTGAACTTGATACTAAAACTGCACAAGCCATTATCGATCGCCAATTCGTTGAGGTAATTATCGCCCCTTCAATAAATGAAGATGCATTACCCATTTTGGCTACCAAGCAAAATGTCCGTATTCTGGTCAGTGGCGAATGGGAAACCCGCGTTGCTGGTCTTGATTTCAAACGTGTTAATGGCGGCCTGCTGGTCCAAGATCGCGATCTTGGCATGGTAACTACAGATAGCTTACGTGTAGTTTCCAAACGTCAACCCACGGAACAAGAAATGAAAGATGCCCTGTTCTGTTGGAAAGTCGCTAAGTTTGTCAAATCAAATGCAATTGTTTATGCAAAAAATGATATGACCATCGGTATCGGTGCAGGCCAAATGAGCCGCGTCTATTCTGCAAAAATTGCTGGAATTAAAGCCGCCGACGAAGGTTTGGAGGTTCAGGGGTGTGCAATGGCTTCTGACGCATTTTTCCCATTCCGTGACGGCATTGATGCGGCGGCAGCTGTCGGCGTGCGCTGTGTTATCCAACCAGGCGGTTCTATCCGTGATGACGAAGTCATTGCAGCAGCTGATGAACACGGTCTCGCCATGATTTTTACTGGCATGCGCCATTTCCGCCACTAATCAATAGCAGGAGTGAACTGAATGAATATTTTAATTATTGGTAGCGGTGGACGCGAGCACGCTCTGGCATGGAAAGCAGCTCAGTCTCCTTTGGCTGATAAAGTCTATGTTGCTCCAGGAAATGCAGGAACCGCTCTGGAAAGCAATCTGGAAAATATTGATATCTCAACGACAGATATCAATAACCTGCTAGCATTTGCACAAAGCCATAATATCGGGCTGACTATCGTTGGCCCTGAAGCGCCATTGGTCATTGGCATTGTCGATGCATTCCAAAAAGCGGGGTTGACTATCTTTGGTCCAACTCAGGCAGCCGCTCAATTAGAAGGCTCAAAAGCATTCACCAAAGATTTTCTGGCGCGCCATCAAATCCCAACGGCGGCTTATCAGAATTTTACAGAAATCGAACCAGCTCTCGCCTATCTGGATACAGTCGGCGCACCTATTGTCATCAAAGCTGACGGGTTGGCTGCGGGTAAAGGTGTGATTGTTGCAATGACACTGGAAGAAGCCCAGTCCGCCATAAAAGATATGCTGGCCGGAAATGCATTTGGTGATGCAGGCCATCGGATTGTTATTGAAGAGTTTTTAACTGGCGAAGAAGCGAGTTTTATCGTTATGGTCGATGGCAAGAATGTTGTTCCTATGGCAACCAGCCAGGATCATAAGCGCGTAGGTGACGGTGACGCGGGTCCAAACACTGGGGGAATGGGGGCCTATTCACCCGCTCCGGTCGTCACAGATGCAATCCACCAGCGTATTATGGAAGAAATTATTTATCCTACGGTTAATGGTATGGCTGCTGAAGGTCATGTTTATACCGGTTTTCTTTATGCCGGGTTGATGATCAACCAGAATGGCGAGCCGAAAGTGATTGAATTTAACTGTCGCTTTGGTGATCCGGAAACTCAACCCATCATGATGCGTATGCGTTCCGATTTAGTTGAACTTTGTCTGGCAGGTGCAAAAGGCGAGCTTACTGGTAAAACTTCTGATTGGGACGAACGCCCTGCTCTGGGTGTAGTGCTGGCTGCTGGCGGATATCCTGCCGATTATCACAAAGGGGACATTATTCATGGCTTGCCCCAACAAGAAAATGAAAGCATCAAGGTTTTTCATGCAGGTACAGCACTGAAAGACGGTGATGTTATTACCGCAGGTGGGCGTGTTCTGTGTGTTACCGCCTTGGGAGAAACCATTGCCGATACACAGAAAAATGCTTACCAGCAAGCAGAAAAGATTGAATGGAGTGGCTGTTTTTACCGCAAGGATATTGGATACCGGGCAATTAACCGACTGAAGTAATCACAAAACTGACGGAGGTCAGAGGCTGTCCTTCGTCGGTTCCCAACGGCAGAAGTCGTTATTGGCCACCAGCAGTAATTCGCGGCCAGCCGAAGCTTCCAACCAGGCAATTGTTAATTGACCGTAGCTTCTTATTTCTCGCTGTTCAAGCCATGACCTCGCGTAGGGTTCAAACTCGACGGAAATCGTGTCACCCGCACAAGTAGTGACTTTGCCGTTATGCCAATGCCCTTGCATCAAACGCACATTTCCCACGATCAGTGCATCACTTAACTCAAGAGCCCGTTTAGCGTCAAACTGCATGCGAACAATATCATCACTGGAAAGTGGTTCACGCCGGGTTTTTGACTGCTTTTGCATAAAAATCACATCTCCGGATTTATCTAAACGAAGTTGTTCAGCCAATGGATTTTCATCATTCAGAATTTCACGACGAATTTGGCGTAAATCGCCCTGTTTATATTCATAAAAAGTCACGATGGTATTGCCATTACGGTAAGGGCTGTAAACACTCATTAGAACCAGAGGCTTACTATTTTGATCGTTGAGGCGCCACAAGCGGACAACGCCATCATCTGCGATGAATCCACTTGCACTAAAAGAAGGTTCTTTTGGTTGATTGGTACAGGCGCTGAGCGCGAAGACGAATCCTAGTGTCATCAGCCCCTGACGAACCAACAAAAGGGGAGAGATACCCCTTCTATCTTTTCTTTTTTGCAATGAAATTATTTAACTGCGTCTTTCAGTGCCTTGCCAGCAGAGAAAGCAGGTACGTTCGCAGCAGCGATTGTAATTTCTTTACCGGTTTGAGGGTTACGGCCAGTACGCTCTGCGCGATGGTTAACTTTGAAAGTACCAAAGCCCACCAGCTGTACTGAATCACCTTCTTTCAGGGATTCAGTAATTGCATTCAAAGTTGATTCCAGAGCAGCTTTCGCCTGAGCTTTGGTCAGGTCTGCGCTTTCTGCGATTGCATCAACTAATTCAGTCTTATTCATAGATTATCCTTACAGTGTGTTTATCGTTTGCAAAGCATCGAGTGCGACGGATATGCCGAATGACAGCACCCCTGCATACACGCACCGATAGCCACTTCTTTTCACCCCCCAAATGTAGAACAGAGTGGGGGCAAAAGTGAAGCCTTTGAACATGGCATTTAAAGCATTAAATCACGTTTTTTCACTTTACTGCGTTAAATTTATGCCAATGTTGCTAATTCCTGACTCCCGGAGGTCAGCTTTCAATCCTTTAATCAACTCAATATCCCGCTCTTCACAGCCGGCCAATAAGCGATAAATTTCCCATTGAATGTCCCACTCTTGTTCAATGGCAGGTAATACTTTTAATTCTTCATCGGTCATTTCTTTCCCGGCGTGGCTCATTTCAAGCATAGCAACGGTGCGAATTGAAATTTCACTCACTGCAATTGTATGCTCCAATGTCTCACCACTCAGACGGGCATGAATAATTTCCCCTAATGCAATACACGCATCAATTGCCGGGTACACACCGTAAATATCGTAATCATCTGCTGACGGAATAATTTGTTCCAACTTTTCCAGCTGATTATCAAAATTAACCTTGGCATCTTTTACAACTAATATTTCCCACACCAAATCCAAGATACGGCGGTAAAGAGCAGGTTCTGCGAACGCTGTCTGACGACAGAACATCTGGTAATTTGGATACATCCGTTCACATAAACTCGCCATGAAAGTCAGATGCTGCCAGCTTTCAAGTTTTTCCAGCCGTAAATGTATCGGGTTTCGTAACATTAGTTCTTACTCATTAATGCATAATTTGCTTCGCAGTTTACCTGAAATTCAAGAAGATCCACACGCTTACACCGAATTTAAGGATTTTTCTGCATCATTTGTTCAAAAAACACCCTATTTGAGGCGATACCATCCGCCCAGCGGGTAGTTTCAGGTAGACGATAACCTCTCACACAACGCTCTACCCATAGCAATGCACTATCAAGACTGATTCTGTGTCCTGTAGAAATATACAATGGATTACAATGTTTTTTACTCCGCCATACCCAACCAATCTGTTCCTCTTTATCAATCAAAGGTTGGTAACTGCCGGGTTGATCACCCAATGGTTCACTTTCACCACATAAACGACGTTTTGCCACGCCAATCGTCGGTACATTCGCCAATAAACCAAAATGGCTGGCAACACCTAAACGACGTGGATGAGCAATACCATGACCATCCACCATGACCAGATCAGGTGTGTGTTTCAGCAACTGCCAAGCAGCCATCAATGCAGGGTATTCACGAAAAGAGAGTAAACCAGGGATATAAGGAAGTGTAGTTTCAATTCGGGCTATCTGATACTCCACCAGTTCAAGGGCGGGATAAGAGAGAACAGCGATAGCTGCGCGGGTAACCGTTCCCTGCTGTTCAAAGCCCACATCAGCCCCAGCAATTAATTTTGGTGAAGAAAAATCATCATAATGGATGACTTGTTGAGCCTTTTCTATTTGTTCCTGACGTAATGCTTTCGTGTTAATCATATTCTTACTGATGATATTTAGCTGAAAGTTTATGTACCGCTTCAACAAATACACCAGCATGTTCCGGCGATACATCTTGATGGATACCATGACCAAGGTTAAAAACATGACCAGAACCCGCACCAAAACCTTGCAAAATTGTCGAAACTTCCTGTTCAATCCGCTCTGGAGCGGCATATAACATAGATGGATCCATGTTGCCCTGCAAAGCCACTTTATTCCCTACACGATGGCGTGCATCAGCAATATCTGTCGTCCAGTCCAAACCAAGGGCATCACAACCTGTTTCAGCCATTACTTCCAGCCATTGCCCACCACCTTTGGTAAACAATGTTACCGGCACACGGCGACCTTCATTTTCACGGATCAGGCCATCAACAATTTTGTGCATATAACGCAGGGAAAACTCGCGATAATCCCAACCAGTCAGCACGCCTCCCCAAGTATCGAAAATCATCACGGACTGAGCGCCCGCTTTAATCTGGGCATTAAGGTAAAGAATAACACTGTCTGCCAGTTTACCCAGTAATAAGTGCATGACGGTGGGTTCGGCATACATCATTTTTTTGATTTTAGTAAATGCCTTACTACTGCCGCCTTCCACCATATAAGTCGCCAGTGTCCACGGGCTACCGGAAAAGCCAATCAAAGGAACCTGACCCGCCAGTGCCTTACGGATGGTACGCACTGCATCCATCACATAACCCAGCTCCATTTCAGGATCAGGAACCGGTAGTTTTTCTACATCAGCACGACTCAAAATAGGGGATTTAAAACGCGGGCCTTCGCCTGCCTCAAAATAGAGTCCCAATCCCATTGCATCAGGAATAGTGAGAATATCAGAGAAGAGAATCGCCGCATCTAATGGATAACGCCGCAAAGGCTGTAAAGTGACTTCGCAGGCAAGTTCAGTGTTCTTACACAGAGAGATAAAATCACCTGCTTCGGTACGGCTAGCCTTATATTCCGGCAAATAACGACCAGCCTGACGCATCATCCATACAGGTGTAACATCAACGGGTTGGCGCAGTAAAGCTCGCAAATAGCGGTCGTTTTTCAACTCATTCATAACAGGCTCCATTTATTTATTGGCCGCAATATTATCTGGCTGCAATGATTTGCTGCCATTGTAGCATGGCAGACAAATCTCTCCCGCTGAATCGCGCCAAACAGTACATTACGCATTTCGGCATAAAACAACCGTGTCTTCAATCAACCGGCGGGCTATCGTATTGGCTGGCGGGATCAATGGCAGTTGATCATAGCGATACCAGTCTGCACTAATTAGCTCTTTCGGATCATGACGGATTTCACCGCTGTCATAATCAGCCAGAAATGCCATCATCAATGAATGAGGAAAAGGCCACGGTTGAGAAGCCACATAACGTAAGTTGCAGATTTTAATATTACTCTCTTCCATTACTTCACGGGATACCGCTTCTTCAAGTGTTTCACCGACTTCAACAAATCCTGCCAGTACTGTGTACCCCCCTCCACGATGGTGCTGATGCTGCGCCAGCAGAATCTGATCATTGCGACGAATACCGACAATAATGCAAGGCGCGATCTGAGGATAATAACGTTCATGACAGTGATGGCACAAACAAGCCCATTCACTGACACTATGATACATTTCACTACCGCAATAACCACAATACCGATGAGAGCGATAAAACTCCGCCAACTGCACTCCACGGCCAGCTAACTGAAACAGCCCACTATCACTTGAAATAATTTGCCGCAGCGAAACCATATCTGAAGCCATTTTCTGACAAATAAGCCAAACTTTCTCACCCTGCCATTCACCAATAGGCCACGCTATTTTTCCTTGCAATGACCATTGGACAGCAATTCCAAAAGGTAATTCCCCTTCCGGGAGCCAAATACGATTTTCATAGCTGATAATCCACCAGCCACGTTCTGTTCCTGTGATTTGTTGTTGCATCATCATGACATCATAATTACGATTAATATTTGTATAAATCATACGCTTTCTAGTCAGAAAAACGTGCTTTTATTGCTATTGGTCACTACACAGTATTACAAGCATTATTCTCAGCTATCAACGTGCTTTGACTTGAGGAACACAACATCATGCCACAACTGCTTGCCGTGTTTGATCTGGATGACACCTTAATCTCCGGTGATTCCAGCGCTATATGGACAGAATTCTTATGGGAAAAAGGCATAATTACTGATCCCAGTTTTATCGAAGCAGATGAAAAAATGATGGCTGATTACAATGCAGGTATGTTGAATATGAATGACTATCTGGCATTTAGCCTGCAAACATTGCATCAGGTTCCGCAAGAACAAGTTGATACCTGGCTAACCGAATTTGTCGCAGAAAGAATCAGACCACGGTTTTATCCACAAGCTAAAGCTCTGCTTGAAGAATATCAACAACAACAGGTTCCGGTCATTATTATCTCAGCCACCGTCTCTTTTATCGTGAAAAAGATTGCTGCCGAATTTGGTATTCACACTGCACTGGGCATTGATATGGTAGTAGAAAACAGCTGTTATACCGGCAAAATAGACGGCATTGCCACTTTTCGTGAAGGTAAAGTAAAACGAATGAAACAGTGGCTGGAGCAACAAAATAGTCATCCTGAAACTATCCGTTTTTACAGTGATTCGATTAATGATCTGCCGATGTGTCAGTTTGCCGATGAGGTGATTACTGTCAATGCCGATACCCGTTTGCAAGCTGAGGCAGAACAACATGGCTGGAAACAATTAACCTGGTCATTGTAAATACTTTCATTTATCAAGGGTTGTAGTTTTCATAATCCCTTCTATACTAATGTTTACTTTCTTGTCGGAGTGCCTAGCGTAAGCTGTTTTATCGCAGCATACACAGGCTGAGACCGTTAATTCGGGATCCGCGGAACCTGATCGGGTTAAGACCCGCGAAGGGAACAAGAGTAATCAACCGCTGTCGGCTCACCAGGTTTTCTAAGAGTCCATTCAGCCATCAATTATTACTCCCTGCGAGCTCCAGACAAGCAACTTTCCCAATAACACGGTTAGGAATTTGCTATGTCTAATAATATTGTTATCCCTGCAACTGATATTTCGCCAAAACCCAGCCCGGCACGTCCACGTAAAGCTCAACGCGATGCCGCTCAGGAATTTATTAATTCTATTCAGGGAGTCTCATTCCCTAACTCACGACGAATTTATCTCCAAGGTTCACGTGACGATATCCAAGTCCCAATGCGGGAAATTCAGTTATCACCTACTTTGATCAGTGGAACTAAAGAAAAACCTCAATATGAGGAAAACGAAGCTATCCCTGTTTATGATACTTCCGGCGCTTATGGCGATCCTGATTCCATGCTAGATGTGCATGTTGGGTTAACTAAACTGCGCCAGCAATGGATCGACGAACGTCAAGATACTGAACCTGTTACTGCCCTCAGCTCTGATTTTACTCAACAACGTCTGGCGGATGCTGGCCTCGATCATTTACGTTTCAATAACCGCCCTCATCCATTAAAAGCTGGTAAAGGCAAACGCGTGACTCAATTGCACTATGCCCGTAAAGGCATCATCACGCCGGAAATGGAATTTATTGCACTACGGGAAAATATGGGGCGTGAACGTATCCGCGGTGATGTGCTACGCCAACAACATGCCGGACAAGGCTTCGGCGCTCAGTTGCCAGAAAATATCACACCAGAATTTGTCCGTCAGGAAGTCGCGGCGGGTCGGGCAATTATCCCTGCCAATATCAATCATCCTGAATCAGAACCCATGATTATTGGTCGTAATTTTCTGGTGAAGGTTAACGCCAATATCGGTAACTCTTCAGTGACCTCTTCTATTGAAGAGGAAGTAGAAAAGCTAATCTGGTCTACCCGTTGGGGAGCGGATACGGTAATGGATCTCTCCACTGGCCGTTATATCCACGAAACCCGCGAATGGATCTTGCGTAACAGCCCGGTTCCTATCGGTACCGTCCCCATTTATCAAGCTCTGGAAAAAGTTAATGGCGTAGCGAAAAACCTCACCTGGGAAATGTTCCGTGATACCTTGCTGGAACAAGCGGAACAAGGGGTGGATTACTTCACTATTCACGCCGGCGTTCTGCTGCGCTATGTACCGATGACAGCCAAACGCCTAACCGGGATCGTCTCCCGCGGTGGCTCAATTATGGCGAAATGGTGCTTATCTCATCATCAGGAAAACTTCCTCTACCAACATTTTCGCGAGATTTGTGAAATCTGTGCCGCTTATGATGTTTCTCTATCATTAGGGGATGGCTTGCGCCCCGGCTCTATTCAAGATGCCAATGATGAAGCCCAGTTTGCAGAGTTACATACATTAGGCGAACTGACCAAAATTGCCTGGGAATATGATGTTCAGGTGATGATCGAAGGCCCCGGACATGTGCCAATGCAGATGATTCGCCGCAATATGACAGAAGAATTGGAGCACTGTCATGAAGCCCCTTTCTACACCCTTGGGCCACTGACGACAGATATTGCACCAGGTTATGACCATTTCACCTCGGGTATTGGTGCAGCGATGATTGGCTGGTTTGGTTGCGCCATGCTCTGCTATGTCACTCCGAAAGAACATCTTGGTCTGCCAAACAAAGATGATGTTAAGCAAGGACTGATAACCTACAAGATTGCTGCCCATGCCGCCGATCTCGCCAAAGGCCATCCAGGCGCACAAATCCGTGATAACGCTATGTCAAAAGCAAGATTTGAATTCCGTTGGGAAGATCAGTTTAATCTGGCACTCGATCCAGATACCGCACGTGCCTATCACGATGAAACTCTGCCACAAGCCTCCGGTAAAATTGCTCATTTCTGTTCTATGTGCGGGCCTAAATTCTGCTCGATGAAGATCTCTCAGGAAGTACGCGATTATGCCGCCGGTATGGAACAGATGTCAGAAGAATTCCGCACCCGCGGCAGCGAGCTGTATCACAGTGCAGAGGGTGTATCTCATGAGTAATCTGCCTAATGCCTCATTTGCCCCGACTGAACACAGATTGGGGCTGTATCCGGTTGTGGATTCGCTGGAATGGATTTCCCGCCTGTTAAAGGCAGGAATTACCACCATCCAGTTACGAATCAAAGACCTGCCAGAAGATCAGGTCGAGGGAGAAATTAAGCAGGCCATCACGCTCGGCCACCAATATAACGCTCGTTTATTTATTAATGATTACTGGCGACTGGCGATCAAACATGGCGCTTACGGTGTTCATCTGGGGCAGGAAGATTTAGATAACGCCGATCTGAATGCAATCCAAGAAGCCGGATTGCGGTTAGGCATTTCCACTCACAATGAACAAGAATTGGCACGGGCAAAATCTTTACGTCCATCTTATATCGCCCTCGGCCATATTTTCCCGACGACTACCAAAGCAATGCCCTCTTCTCCACAAGGGCTCGAAGCACTAAAACAACAGGTAGAAAACACACCGGATTACCCTACTGTCGCTATCGGAGGTATCTCTCTCGAACGTGTACCGGATGTTATTGCTACGGGAGTTGGCAGTGTGGCACTAGTCAGTGCGATTACCAAAGCAAAGGATTGGCGTCAGGCAACGGCGCAGTTGATTCACCTGGTTGAAGGCATTTAGTTGACGGTATTGAGAGGTTCTTATGCTGAATGATCAAGAATTTATGCGTTACAGCCGACAACTGTTGCTGGAAGATATCGGCCCTGAAGGACAGGAAAAACTGAAAACCAGCCGCGTACTGATTGTCGGTCTGGGAGGGCTGGGCGCCCCTGCGTCTCTCTATCTCGCTGCGGCGGGTGTGGGAACAATTTATCTCGCTGATGATGACCAACTGCACATCTCCAATTTACAACGACAAATCCTTTACCGCACAGAGGATATTCCTTCGGCAAAAGCTGAACTTGCAGCTAATCAACTCAATGCACTGAATCCACTGGTAAAAATAACTGTTCTTAATAAACGTCAAGACGTGGAATCGCTGAAAGAAATCGTAAAACAGGTCGATCTGGTTCTTGATTGCTGTGACAACATGGCAACCCGCCATGCTATCAATGCGGCTTGTGTAGCAACGCGAAAGCCCTTAATCAGCGGCAGTGCCGTTGGGTTCAGCGGTCAGCTTATGGTGCTTGAACCTCCTTATCCTCACGGCTGCTATACCTGCCTCTACCCTGATCAGGAAGAATCACAGCGCAATTGCCGAACTGCGGGTGTATTAGGTCCGGTAGTCGGCATCATCGGCACATTACAGGCATTGGAAGCCATCAAAATGTTAACCGGACTTCCCTCTCCGTTGAGCGGCAAACTTCGGCTGTTTGATGGTAAGCAGCAAAGCTGGAGCACGCTACAACTCAGTCAATCGCGGCAATGCCCAATCTGCGGAGATATGGCATGAAAATTACTATAAATGACCAGTTGATGGAGCTTACCGCTCCTCTGGCTCTACAGCAATTACTGGAACAACTTGAACGGGCACAACCAGGAACTGCATTGGCCATTAATCAAACCATTATTCCGCGTTCGAACTGGAGTACGCACCAAGTTAATGACGGGGACAATATCCTTTTGTTTCAGGCTATTGCCGGAGGCTGATATGTTAAAAATCGCTGATACTACTTTTGATTCCCGTTTGTTTACTGGTACAGGTAAATTCGCTAATTCAGATTTAATGATTCAGGCTATAGCCGCCTCTGGCAGTCAGCTTGTCACAATGGCGATGAAACGCATTGATTTGCAGGGAGGCAATGACGCCATTCTGGTGCCATTACAAAAACTTGACGTCAAATTGCTGCCAAATACTTCTGGAGCCAAAACCGCAGAAGAGGCGCTGTTCGCAGCTCGTCTGGCCCGTGAAGCGTTGGCAACAAACTGGATCAAACTGGAGATCCATCCTGATGTGAAATACTTACTGCCCGATCCGGTCGAAACGCTCAAAGGTGCTGAAATGCTGGTCAAAGACGGGTTTGTCGTTCTACCTTATTGCAGTGCTGATCCTGTTTTGTGTAAACGCCTGGAAGAAGTGGGTTGTGCAGCGGTTATGCCTTTGGGAGCCCCGATCGGCTCTAATCAGGGGCTGCTAACCCGGGATTTCCTGCAAATTATTATTGAGCAAGCACAGGTGCCGGTGGTTGTCGATGCAGGCATCGGCGCACCGAGCCATGCACTCGAAGCAATCGAACTAGGGGCTGATGCCGTATTGGTCAATACCGCTATTGCCGTCGCGCGTCACCCAGTAAAAATGGCACAGGCATTTAGAATGGCAATTGAAGCGGGTGAATTATCCCATCAGGCTGGTCTGGCAAGTCCAAAACAACATGCTGTTGCATCCAGCCCATTGACTGATTTTCTGAGAACGTTCTAATGGCTAATCATCTTTTGAACAACAGTTTTGGTTATCACTGGCGGCAACTGAGTTGGGATGACATTACCCTTCGCATTAACAGCAAAACTTCGCAGGATGTCGAACGGGCATTGGGCAGCAACAAATTAAATCTAGATGATTTTATGGCACTGCTCTCACCAGCGGCGAAACCCTATATAGAACCGCTGGCACAACGGGCACAGAAATTGACTCGTCAACGCTTCGGTAATACCGTTGGTTTTTATGTGCCGCTTTATCTCTCGAATTTATGCGCCAATGATTGCACCTATTGTGGATTCTCAATGAGTAACCACATCAAGCGCAAGACACTAAATAAAGATGAAATTATTGCAGAATGTCAGGCGATTAAAGCTCTGGGCTTTGACAATCTGCTATTAGTCACGGGGGAACATCAGAGTAAAGTCGGTATGGATTATTTCCGCCGTTATCTGCCACTTATCCGTGAACATTTCAGTTCCATAATGATGGAAGTCCAGCCAATGACTCAGGAAGAGTATTCAGAACTCAAAACGTTGGGGCTTGATGGTGTGATGGTTTATCAAGAAACCTATCATGAGCCAACTTACCGGCTGCATCATCTGCGGGGTAAGAAACAAGATTTTCACTGGCGACTAGAAACACCGGATCGCCTTGGCCGGGCAAAAATCGATAAAATCGGTTTAGGGGCATTAATTGGCCTATCCAATCACTGGCGGACAGATTGTTATATGGTGGCTGAACATTTATTCTTTTTACAACGCACATATTGGCAAAGCCGTTATTCAATTTCATTCCCACGTTTGCGGCCTTGTGCCGGAGGTATTGAACCTGCATCATTAATGAGTGAAGCAGAGCTGGTACAACTGATTTGTGCCTTTCGTCTATTTGCTCCAGATGTAGAACTTTCTATTTCTACCCGGGAATCTCCCTTCTTTCGCGATCACGTAATACCACTGGCAATCAATAATGTCAGCGCAGGTTCAAAAACCCAACCCGGTGGTTACGCAGACAATAGCCATGAAGAACTAGAACAATTTATTCCGCATGATAACCGCTCCGTTTATCAGGTCGCGAATGTATTGATTAAAGCGGGGCTACAACCTGTCTGGAAAGACTGGGATGGTTATTTAGGCCGATAATTCAACAAGGGTTTATCGTAAGGAAAGGACTCCTTATGATAATACTTGGTTAATGATCTATACCCTTCATCTTTCAAATTGCTGCTTTGTTGGCTGAGTTCACTTGCCGCCGCGCTGCAACTTGAAATCTATTGGGTATATAACGCTTTTTTATTAAATGGCTTATGAATTTTTCAGAAAATAAAATAAAGTAAATGACCAAAATCAGGAAATCATTGATATAAAAGAATTAAAGATAATTTATTCCCCATTGAGAAAATTTAATTTATTTTCATAATATTTCCGATATTACAACCTATTTTTAATTTCATTAAAGAGAAAACAGAACAATATTCACTCTAATAAGAAAAAAATCTAAAAGAATTAAACAAATAGAATATTTCATTAAGAAAATAAAGCATAAAAGTAAAAAAATTGCAATTGATATTTATGATGAATATATAATCTAATGTTAAGTGAGGTAATAGGTATACGCGCTGTATATATTAATAATTACATCTATTTATTTTTATTAATTGACACAAATTACAACTCTACATCAACAAAAAATACAATTGAATATTCCCTACTACTATTGATAAAGTTCCCACCGAAAAACAACGTTGTTAATAAAAATCAAATTTATTGTTATTTATTTGAAAAGGATCAATTATGAATATGAATGAAATACTGAATAACGAAGATTATTCTGGTAATAAGAAAAACTCTCATAAAGAACTGGTTAACGGCTCATTTAATGAAGGATATCACGGCTGGAGAATCCCAGTTCCTGAAACGGCAAAAATCTTATCTGAGAATGGCATTAACTTTCTCAGAATCCAAAGCGTTACTGGTTCTGGCGTCATTGATCAAATTATAGAAGGATTAGAGCCTAACACTAAATATAAACTGACTGGCACCGCTCGCTTATCAGCAGAATCATCACCCGCTTATTTTGGCTTACAGAATCGCACATTAGGCCCGGATTCTTTTGCTGTGAGCAGCACCGAGTTTACAACAGGTTCTATCGAATTAAGTACAGATAAAGAAGGACTTTTACGCGTTTACTTGCTGAAAGACCAAATTGGCCCCAGACCAAGCGGAGCAACTGCTGATTTTACTGGCTTTACTTTAGAAAAAGCCTAAACATCTAACTTTGATATCGTTTGACATTTCAACACCCGAGGCTCATTGCTTCGGGTGTTTTAATTCTACCACTGTAGATATTATGTAATCATTCATCCTATTCTCTCCCTCAATATAATTGATATTCTGATGTAATATCCCGGACGTTATTTTTTCATTAATTGACAAAAATTTAATTTTAAATCAATAAAAACACGATTGTATATTCTCCCACTATTGATAATAATGTTTACTGAAAACCAAGTTATTAAGAAAAACCAAATTTAATTGCTCTTCATTTAAAAAGGATTAATATATGGATATGAAAAAAGTTCTCAATAACGAAGATTATTCTGATACAAAAAATGCTAATAAAGAACTGATTAATGGCTCATTTAATGAAGGATATCACGGCTGGAAAACTCCAACCTCCGAAGCTGTAGAAATCTTATCCGAGAATGGTGCTAACTTTCTTAGAATCCAAAGTTATTCTGATTCTGGCATTATTGACCAAATTATAAAAGGGTTGGAGCCTAACGTTAAATATAGACTGACTGGTACAGCACGCTTATCAACAAAAAAAACACCACAAAGAGCCTTGCCAGCTTATTTTGGTTTACAGAATAGTACATCTGGCCCCGAATCTTTTATTGTAGATAGCTTCAATTTTACAACTGGTTCCGTTGAACTAAGTACAGATGAAAAGGGATTTTTACGAGTTTATATGATGAAAGACCAATTTGTGGGCTTCCCAGAAGAAGCGACTGCTGACTTTACCGGTTTTATTTTAGAAAAAGCCTAAACACCCAACGTTGATATAACTAGACATCTTAACACCCGAAGCTCATTGCTCCGGGTGTTTTAAAGCCTATCTCAGTAAACGTAATTCTCCAAAAATAGCCTTGTCTAACTTAAATCATGCAATGGTTTCTTTATTGGCGGTGTAAGTCTGAAATCAGAAAATTTCACCTGCAACCCTTGACGTTCTGGAGAACAACACATTGCGCCAACAAAGACACGTTGCTTATCCTCAAGAAAAGGAGATAGCCTTAATAGTGGCCACCGTAAACCATCAGTAGAATACTGAAGCCTCAAATACCCTTCTTCACAAGTCAGACGTAACCAGAATTTACTTGGATTACCTGGAAATATTCCCATAGACCAATCAGAATGGTGACGTGTGAGTACACTACCAATAGTGGCCTGCCCGTCAGAATATTCAACTCCCCCTTTCAACCAATGTTTCTCATCCACTAATAGCATGATTCCAGCTTGATCATATAAATGTTCAAAACATCCTTCAATGCAGAGTTGAAAGGTAAAATTATCCTCAACATAACGCCCAAAAACATGACCACTATGACGTTGAAAACCATACCATGTTTGTTGCCAAAAATCGGTTTTATGATCTGTGGTGACATTAAGCCAGCCACTTCCAGCTTGCCAATCAGATGGTTCATTCAGCCAATCATATTGTGACAAACTCATAGGAGCTCCCTCTATTATCTTCCGCTTGGATTAATAAATTTATATCCTGCAAGTAAGGAAACAGAGAGTAAAGCAACACAAGCAAAAGCACTATGTAATGTCACAACATGTGCTAATCCTCCGATAATTGCAGGCCCAAGTAATATCCCTGAATATCCCATTGTAGAAACCGCCGCAACTGCCAGCGAGTCAGGCATAATTTTCTGTTGACCGGAAGCGGTAAAAAGCATGGGTGCTATATTAGAGAGACCTGCGCCAACCATCAGGAAGGAAAGTCCTAATATTATTGCTGTTGATGCTGAGTAAATAAGGATAAATCCAGAAGTCGCTAATAAGGCACTACTGATAAAAACCCGCCGGTGCCCATAAAGGGCAATGATCTTATCCCCCAAAAAGCGACCAGATGTCATAGCAATAGCAAAAAGAGTGTAACCGATTCCAGCCTGATGACTGCTGATGTTATGTACGCTGGTTAATAATATACCGCTCCAATCCAGCATTGAGCCTTCCATGATATAGGCAACAAAACAGAGAAAGCCCAGTAAAACAACAACTCCACGGGGAACAGCAAAAAATGGCGTATTACCCGATTCTGCTTCATTTAACAACCCACTCCATGCAGGCAACAGTAACAAGATAATAAGTAGCACCACCATGATCATCACCTGAAAAGGTGATATTCCCAGAGACAATAATGCACTGACCGAGCCTGCACCAACTATTCCCCCCAGACTGAATAACGCGTGAAAGCCAGACATGATTGGCCGCTGAGCCATTTTTTCGACCATAACAGCGTGGATATTTACTACAACATCCATCGCACCAATACCTGCACCAAAGATAAATAAAACACAGGCCAGTGTCAGTGGTGTAGGTAAAACACTGAGCCCTGGCAACATAACCAGCACTAACAGGGCACATAAAGTGAAAACTTGCCGGCATCCAAAACGTGCGGCCAACATTCCTGCCATCGGCATCATGATGAAAGAGCCAATACCGAATGCCAGCATCAAAAGCCCCATCGCGCCATTATCAAGTTGTAGCCGTTCTTTCGCTAAAGGGATGAGGGGAGCCCAACTTGCAAGACTAAAGCCGGCAATAAAAAAAGCGACGCGCGTCGCCATGATGGGTTGTTTTACCAAAGAGACCATATTCAGATCAGACAACTCATACTCCTTCTATATAAATAAAAACGCCCTCCGATATGACTCACGGAGGACATTAAATTATGCAAAATTAATCCTGGAAAATTGCGGAATATCTGTCAGCGCTCCGATAATACGGGTGGCCTGTTGATACTGTTCTGCAACGGATAACACATGAGGCCAGGCATACACATAGGGAATACCTGCCTGTATTGCTGCTGTAATCCCCAAATCTGTATCTTCAATTACCAATGTTTGATGAACATCCATAGACTTCAATTCCAACATGGCAAGATAGGGATCGGGATTAGGTTTCGTTCTTACAACATCGTCGCCGGAGATCAAAGCTGGGCTTTCACTCAATCCCAATAATCCAATATTAGCCAAACACACTTCACGCGGCGCAGTAGAGACAAAACCAAAAGGGATGCTGTGCTGTTGTAAAGCCGCTATCAGCCCGGCAATCCCTGGGCGAAGGTAACTTTGAGACAGCTTATCTTTGTAAACAGAGACAATTTTAGCCGTGATCTCTTGCTGCCGCTGAGCTGGAACCCCAATATAATCCAGCGTCTCTTTCAAACTCAGACCGATAAGTTGCTGTGGTTGTACATGATGAGTGTAGTCAGGGGCCAAATCACAAAGAACATCAAAGTGCAATTGCTCACTATCGACAATGACCCCATCAATATCAAAAATCACATTAAATTTATCCATGTGAAAAACTCCATTACTTGAGATCGGAAATGCGGATCAGTACTTTACAATTTGGAGTATAGAGCGGTTTTTGGGTTTTACCCGCAATATCACAACCCACAGTGAGAAAAGCCTGCAAGTAATCATTAAAATCAAAGACCTGACTGACCAGACGACCCGCCGGAATCACACCATCCCGGATCATGGTATAAGCACGTTCAAAGCTATTATTCAGAGAGTCAATAGAACCAATGACTGAAAGACTCTTATCCGCAATCTTAAGAATATCAAGGTTGGCATGTTTATCTTTAAGCGCAACATTCAGCAATTTTCCGCCAGGAGCCAGATGTTCGAAAATGTACTCGGTTAACTGGCCGGTAGTATCTACACATAGATCGATAAGTGCCGATTTATCGCCATATTTCTGCGTTAAAGCCTCATCAAAATCAGTATACAGCTCACATTCCGGTGGCAGATTTTCTCTGGCAAACTGAACACGGCTCTCGTTTTTCTCGACCATGAAAGCCTTGACGCCTCTGGCATGTAAAGCCCAAATGTAGAGCATACCCATTGGACCTGCGCCAGCCACTGCTGCACGAATATTAGTATGAGTGATACCCAGCTTATCGACACCGGTCAATGTACAACTAAGCGGCTCGGTCAGTGATGCCTCTTCCATGCTGACATGGTCATCTAGTTTTATCAGTGAACTCTCTTTAGCCAGATACTGTTCAGCAAATGCTCCGTCATAGGAAACCCCAGCTTCGGTTCCCAATTTTTTTTCACAATGATTTGGGCTTCCCGTCTGGCACATCCGACAATGCCCACAGGAATAAGTTGGGTTGATCACCACGCGGTCACCCACGTTAAAACGCGTAACACTTCTTCCTATTTGAGTGACAACACCCGTCGTTTCATGACCGAGAGTCGTCCCCGGAATCGCAACAGGGTAAGAACCCGTGATAATCCCAACATCCGTACCACAAACACCACAAACCGCAATATCAACCACCACATCATCAGACTCAACACAATGTAACGGTTCAACATCCCGGATTTGAACATCCCATACCTGATTAAATTTAAGTGCTTTCATTATGCTACCTCCTTGTTATCCAGCATATCTAAAGTCAGATCAGCAAAAGTCAGATCCAATTTATGCAAAATCTCGCTTAAATGTTCCTTAGTGCAAATTAATGGAGGACGAACTTTGAGTGCACGGCCTTTCCCATAACGAGAACCCCGGATGATCAAATGATGATTGTTCGCAGTTGCAATCGCTTTTGCAGCAAATTCCGGTGATGGCGTATCAAAACCAAACATGTAACCGACGCCTCTGACACCGGTAATTTCTGGATATTTACGCTGTAATGCTAATAAGCCATTACGCAAATAAGCTTCGTTACTCTGCACATTCTCCAGAACATGTTCATCTTCGATAATATCGATAATTTCGTTGAGAGCGGTGAGTGAAAGAGGGTTAGCACCTGATGTGCTGGAATGTTCGAAAGACTCTAATACATCCAATGAACTACGCATCAATACACCACCAGTAGGAATACCTATGCCACCAGCGCCTTTAGCGAAAACAATAATATCTGGTTCTAATTCTTTGGCGTAACCGGTTGATGCGAAGAATGTTCCTGTGCGTCCAAATCCTGTCTGCACTTCATCTGCAATAATGATAATGTCATGTTTATGACAGATATCTCTAATCTTACGGTAAAAATCAACAGGGAAAACGATATTTCCACCATTTCCTTGAATAGGCTCAATGATTAAGCAGGCAATATTGTCATTTGATCCCAATTGAATAAATTGTTCCAGATCAAAATACTGATTTTGTTCTGTGCCCGGCCCCAATTCAGACATGACGCTGGCAGGAGTCGGCACTTTTAAAGAGCCATCAATATTGACATGAAAATCTTTAATTCTAAAAGCATTACCCGAAATTTGCGCTGTAGCTAAAGACTGACCATGATGAGCCAGAAAGAAAGAGATAACCCCTGACCGCCCTGTTGCTTTTTGAGCAATACGAATGGCACATTCAACCGCCCCGGAGCCGGAAACATCCCGCAACCATATTCTATTAATTCCTTCAGGGGTATGTTTAACTAATTTATTCAGAATATATTGCGACATTTCATGAGTATAAGCTGAACTCAAATGTGTACATCTGTCGATCTGCTGTTTTAATTTTTCTGCTATTCTGCGATTAGTGTACCCCAGTGGAAGGTTAAATGTTCCCGAAGCCGCGTCAATATACTTTTCACCATCTATTTCTAAATAAGGACCATTACCAACAAAACGAGAAAGCATATCTTCAAATCGTTTTCCATTTTCCATCATTTCATTACCTTAATTAACCATTTCTAACTATAAGAAAGCACAATAATCTTTAACAGGTAAGAGAATATTTACTAAAAATTAATTTAGATCAACAAAAAACCGATAAAAACCACAAAAAACATTTAAAAAATTAAAGTATTTTATATAAAATACATTATTATTTTGAATGTATTGTTAATTACATACAGAACTGCTAGTAAATATGGCTAATACAGGTAATTCTGTTTAAAATCCTATAGAACTGTCCGAAAATCTTGCAACTCTACCTCAAAACGATAACCATGAGAGTATTTGTATAGCCTATGACTATTTACTTTATAATTAGGTGACCATCTTGATTATTTCTGATTTGTCAGAAAGGATATGCTTTTTTTATTGAGAATGAGTTACCAAAGAAATGAAAAAACAAAGTAACTATTTATTAATGAAATAATTTCAAATAGAACACTCTAGAATAGAGGCTGCTAATAATCTGACATACCTTAAAAGAGTGCTGAAGCAGCTTGGCCGGTTTACACAGTTAAGCAGCTCGTATAAAGTTCAGGTTTGAAAAAGCAGTAAAGAGTTCGGTTGTGCACGATATTTAAATAAACCTATCGCTAGTTTGAAATAACCCGCTAATAGGATCTCTGGCATACACAAAATCTTTAATTATGCTGGGAACTCAATGCCACTGTGCCGATTTACTAATAAAATCATCACAATTTGTTGAAATATCAAAAGAATAAATATGCGAAATTACATTTTTCTGTTACTTAGTTTGGTGCTTTTCGGACCACTGGGTATCGATCTGTTTTTACCTACAATTCCCGCCATTGCTGAAGATTTTCAAGTTAATAATGAGGTCATTCAGTCGACTATCTCTTTATTTCTGCTCATCATGGGACTGGGGCAATTAATCGCCGGACCATTGGTGGACAAATTTGGCCGTCGACCGGTTGCCTTAATGGGGATCATTTTGTACATCATTGGTTCTATGATCGCAGCACTTTCAACCAATTCCGAAATTTTTGTCGCGGCACGGATCATTCAAGGATGTGCTGTTTGCTGTACCAGTGTCGTCTGCATCAGCGGTGTACGAGACCGCCTGAATGGTGACGAGGCAGCTAAAGCCTACGGTTTTCTTAACAGTACACTGAATATTGTTCCTGCTCTCGCTCCGCTACTGGGTGGTCTTTTGGCTGAAATGTTTAACTGGCGGGCACCATTCTGGTTCTTGGTCTGCTACGCGGTTATTGTGCTGCTTATCATTGCCATTTGGCTGCCAGAAACGCGCCCCGCAAACACTAAACCCATTCATGGATTGCCGCTGAAACCGTATTATCAAATTCTCAGCAATGCCCGGTTTATGCATTTTGCACTGGTTAACGCTGGCATCATGGCAATAATGATTACTTATGTTTCATTTGCGCCAACTGTGTTAATGACCGAAGGCCATATTTCACCACTGGTATTTTCATTGATTTTTGGCGGCAACGGGCTCTGGACTATGATCGCCTTCCTACTCGCCAATAAAGTCCTTCATCGAACGGGTCGCCCTTTCTGCTTGCTGTTTGGGACAATTCTGATGGCACTGGGCTGCCTATCACTGTTCTCAGGCATACATCTGCTGCCAAATGTAGCCAGCCAACACTGGCTAAGTTATATGTTACCGGTTGCTTTCGCTTGTGCAGGTTTGGCGTTTGTTATGGGGCCCGCTACCAGTTATGCTCTAGAACCTTATTCTGAAGAAGCAGGTGTCGCTTCCGCATTGATAGGGTTCGTCCAGATGGCTGTTGGCTCTATTATCTCTCTGGGCGCTATGGCGTTACCATTTCCACCCAAACAATCATTGATGCTGGTGATGCTACTGGGTACCGTGCTAACCCTGTCAGCACACTTACTCAGTCGCAGCCTGAAAGGACGGATTGTCTCACTAAAATCTTAAAATCTGTCACGCAAAGCCATTATTCAGTATCACTGATCAGAACAATGGCTTGCTCATCGGAAGTCAAACACCTAGCCCCATCATCTGCATCAGTTGCTGTGCCTGCTGAATCGCCTCCTGGCGATTTGCAATCCCCAGTTTCTGATACAAATTCCGGATATGAGTCTTAATGGTTGTAGTTGCTACATCCAGCTCTGCGGCAATCTGATCATTGCTGTAGCCTGAATAAATCAGTCCCAGCACCTGCCACTCACGTTGCGTCAGTGGACTATTGCGAATAAGCTCCGGAACATCAGGATGTGTCAGCAACTGTGTGACGAAACTCTCATCAAAATGGGCGAATTTATGACGATGTTGACGGTTGATATCACGTAAAATGCGCTGTGCCCGGTGCAGCTCCAGTTCAGACAAAGTATTCAGCTGGATAAGCTGACGCAGCTGCTGGGCCATCAACTCACCTTCAATCACAAAATGGCTGATAAATCCGGTGCGGTTAGCCAGAGCCAATGCCTCGATAAGTGCATTCTGCGCTTCGCTTTTACGTCCTATATGCCAGTAAAGCAAATTACATAATAGTAGATTACGGTTCAGATCGCTTATTAATTGCAATTCTCTTGCATGTTGATTCAGCATATCCAAAATAGATTCCGCCTCATCATACAGGCCGAGAAGGATCTGAGCGCGGGCGATATTACGCCACTGGCCCTGATTAAAATGATTATCGACGCTGTCCGGTCGCTCGGTCTGCGCCAACCATCGAACAGCCGCACTTTTCTCTTCCATATTCTGCCAAATGATGACTCTCAGTTTGTCAGTATTGGTTCGCCAGTCTCTGTGATATTGCCCATTATTCAATAAGTTTTCACAACGGGCCAAATAACGGCGGGCATTATCAATATCTCCCCTGGTCAAAGAACATTTAGCCAACTGTGTCAGGCACTGCAACTGCTGCTGAGGCTGGAAGTTCGACAACACCTCCAAACCACGACGCGCGGCCTCTTCTGCTTCATCAAGACGGGACCAGCACCACAAAAGCTGTGAGCGGATGCGCAAAAGGAATTCATGCATCGGAAGCTGCTCCAGATGCTGTGCACGGATCAATTCAAACGCCTTGTTCTGCGTTTCATAGGCGGTCTGCAAATACCCCTGGGCCAGTAAAATCTCGCTTTGCTGCAACAATGCCCATAACGCATAGTGATGAACCTGGAAACGGCGCGCAAGCTGCTCGGTTTGTTGCATCCGCGTCAATGCATCAACCAGCTCGCCTTTACAATGTAAGACTTCCCCTTCCACGGAAGTTGCGACAATACGACTGTATTCATTCTGTGGCAACAGGGCCGCCAGGGCCTTCTTCGCTAGCTTATCAGCCATCTCCGGCTTGCCGCTGTTGATAGCGACTTGAGCCCGTAAAGCATCAAACTCAGCCAGTAAATCCGGCTCAATAGCAATTTGTTTCTGTTGCAATGCCTGTTCCGCCTGGCTCAACAGTGTATTTACCTCTGAGTAGCGATGCTGACTCTGGGCCAGCCAAGCCTGAAGCAGTACCAGGCGTGGACTCTCCAACAGTTGTTCATAAGGCAGCGCATTCATACATTCTTCCAGCAGAGATAGCTCGCTGTGGTTAAATAACGACCAGGCATACTGCAACAAAATATCGCGTAACATGGTGGTATCGCCCGCCGCTAAAGCATGATGAATAGCCTCGCCCGGATACCCTTGAACCAACCAGCCTTCTGCGGCGGCACGATGCAATTCAGGCAATTGCAACGCCATTTCCCACTGACAGCGTTGACGTAAAAATGAGGCAAAAAGTGGATGAAAGCGAAACCATTCGCCAGAATCGTCCATACGCTGGATAAACAGCCCCTGGCGCTCGGTTTCTTCAAGACGCTGTTGACCATTCTCTTCGCCGGTAAGACGAACGATCAAACCATCATTCATAGAGCGCAAAATAGAGCTGCGCAACAAAAATTCACGGGTTGATTTATCCACCTGATTCAATACTTCATCCACCAAATAGTCGGAAAGATGGCTGGCGTTAATTCCCGATAAACGTTTAGCCGACAATTCAGCGGCATCACACGACTGCCGCGCTGAAAGCGCAATCAGCTGAAGCGCCGTTGCCCAGCCAGCCACTTCGTTGCACAGGCGTTTACAATCGTCGGCGTCAAGCGATGGGGTCAAACGCTTGTCAAAAAATTGCTGGGTTTCCTGGTGATCAAAAGCCAGTTGCTGACTATCGATTTCCAGCAATTGCTCACGCACACGCAGATTGGCAACCCCAAGAGAAGGCAGATTGCGTGATAAGATGGTTAAAGTAAGATTCTCAGGCTGGTGACGCAGGAAAAACCGCATAGCCTCATGAATAATGTTATTCATAATCAGGTGATAATCATCAATCACCAAGAAAATCGGTCGTCGCCATTCATTGAGTTCAATAAACAGTTGAGCAAAGAGCGCGGGTAAATTGGCATATTGATGTTTTTGGGCCAACACTTCACTTTTGGCGCAATGCCCTTGTGTGGCCTGCTGCAACGCCGCGATAAGATAGCTGGCGAAACGCTCCGGCTGATTGTCGCTTTCATCCAAAGAATACCATCCCAGATTATCTTGCCCGGCCGCCCACTGAGATACCAATGTGGTTTTGCCGTAACCAGCAGGGCTGGTTATCAGAACAAGACGATAGTTAGACGACTCATTCAGTCTGATCAACAGGCGTTTACGCCAAACCGTATTATTCAGACGAACAGGACGACTCAGTTTTGATGGGATAAGCATTGATTTCCGTGCCCATAAGAAGCGATAAATAAAACCTGCGCCGGAACCCTATGTGATGTTATTAGATAATTTATATCACGGCCCGTAATAATGTCATTAATAAGCCCAACCAAATTTAGTGAAATACACAGCCTTTGCAAACCTGTTTGCGAACCTCATTGTACTAAGTTGCGCACCCTATCACATTCTTGAACAGCAAATTCCATTTTCCATCGATAAATTATGGAAGCCGACCGCAGACCATTCCATCAATCTCCAGGAAAAAATGGATTTAATAAATCAAAAATAATGCCAAATAGGATTACCGACTACGCCCTTTTACTCCACCCTGACTAATACCTCTCCAGGATGATGTTTTAGACTCTGAGAGCATTCAGCATAGTGTCTAAATTTTCCTTTTTCAGCTACAGGATGAAGACTCCATGCAACAGACCAGATTAGATAAAGCCCAGTTTCAAGCTGCGCTGACGCGTCAATGGCAGCGCTTTGGCCTCGGATCAGCCCAGGAAATGACTCAGCACCAGTGGTGGCAAGCCGTCAGTGCGGCCCTGTCAGAACTACTGCCCTCGAGCCCTGAAATCACTGCTCCTTCCGACCAACAACAACGCCATGTGAACTATATCTCTATGGAGTTTTTGATTGGCCGTTTGACTGCAAACAATCTGCTTAACCTTGGCTGGTACGAAGACGTTCAGACTTACCTGGCAGAAGAAAATATCATTCTTAGCGATCTGCTGGAGCAAGAAACGGACCCCGCTTTAGGTAACGGCGGCCTCGGACGGCTTGCAGCCTGTTTTCTCGACTCTATGGCAACCGTTGGTCAATCAGCAACCGGCTATGGCCTGAATTATCAATACGGCCTATTCCGCCAGTCTTTTAATCAAGGACAGCAAATTGAAAAGCCGGATAATTGGGGACGAGAATCCTATCCCTGGTTCCGCCACAATGCTCAGTTGGATGTTGAAGTTAATTTTGGTGGTGAAGTCTTAATGGCAGATGATGGGCGCGAAACCTGGGCGCCTGAATTTACATTGATTGGGGAAGCCTGGGATCTACCGGTTATTGGTTATCACAACGGTGTTACCCAACCACTGCGCCTGTGGCAAGCAACACATGCTGATCCATTTGATCTCGACAAATTCAACGATGGGCAGTTCCTGGCGGCCGAACAGCAAGGTGTTGAAGCCGATAAGCTGACGAAAGTTCTCTATCCGAATGATAATCATCAGGAAGGCAAACGCCTGCGTCTGATGCAACAATATTTCCAGTGTGCCTGTTCTGTGGCAGATATCCTGCGTCGCCATCATCTGGCGGGACGCAAAATAGAAGATCTGCCGAAGTATGAGGTTATCCAGCTTAACGATACCCATCCAACTATTGCCATTCCTGAAATGATGCGCATTCTGCTGGATAAACACCAAATGAGCTGGGAAGCGGCATGGGAGATAACCAGCCATACTTTCGCCTATACTAACCACACGCTGATGCCGGAAGGGCTGGAATGCTGGGATGAACATCTGGTAAGCCACCTGTTGCCACGCCATTACAACATCATTCAAGAAATTAACCGCCGCTTCAAAAAGCTGGTGGAGAAAACCTGGCCGGGCGATCAAGCCGTATGGGAAAAATTGGCGGTACATTATAACCATCAGGTGCGGATGGCGAATCTTTGCGTCGTCGCCGGCTTTGCCGTGAACGGGGTAGCAGCACTGCACTCAGAACTGATCGTTAAAGATCTTTTCCCAGAATATCACCAACTATGGCCGAACAAATTCCATAACGTGACGAACGGTGTTACACCACGTCGCTGGATCAAACAGTGTAACCCAGCACTGTCAGGGTTGATCGACCGGACGCTTAACCGTGAATGGATTAACGATCTTGATGCACTTAATGTGCTTGAGCCTTATGCAGATGACGCTGCTTTCCGCGAAGAGTATCGGGCTGTCAAACAGGGCAACAAGATCCTCCTGTCCAATTATGTGAATAAAGTAATGGGACTTAAACTGGATCCAAGCGCCATTTTCGATGTGCAAATTAAACGCTTGCACGAATATAAACGTCAGCACCTGAACCTGCTACACATCCTATCGCTTTATAAACAAATTCAGGAAAATCCGGCGCTGGATATTGTTCCACGCGTATTCTTGTTTGGTGCGAAAGCAGCACCAGGCTACTATCTGGCAAAAAACATTATCTCTGCGATCAATCAGGCCGCCGAAAAAATCAATCATGATCCTATCGTTCGTGATCGCATCAAGATCGCTTTTATCCCCGATTACAAAGTTTCTGTCGCAGAACTCATGATCCCGGCGGCCGATGTTTCAGAACAAATCTCCACTGCCGGTAAGGAAGCTTCCGGTACAGGAAACATGAAACTCGCGCTGAATGGCGCACTGACTATCGGAACATTAGACGGAGCGAATGTCGAAATTGCCGAGCAAGTGGGAGACGACAACATTTTCATCTTCGGACACACCGTCGAAGAAGTGAAAGCTTTGAAAGCTGCCGGTTATGATCCATTGACGTTACTCAAGGAAGATAAACATCTGGACAACATACTCAGGGCACTGGCCAGCGGCGAATTCAGCTACAGTGATAAGCGGGCATTTGACATGCTGCTGCACAGCTTGATTGAAGGTGGCGACCCTTATCTGGTACTGGCTGATTTTGCCTCCTATTGCAATGCCCATAAGCGGATCGATGCCTTGTACCGTGATACTCAAGGCTGGACACGCAGCGCCATTTTGAATACCGCACGAATGGGTATGTTCAGCTCTGACCGAACAATCCGGGATTATCAACAACGTATCTGGCAAGCAAAGAGATAAGGAAAAATCATGGAGGATAAGAGCCTCGATCATTTAGCGACCGAGGCTGGCATTGTTGCCAGCTATATCAATGCTTATGGAAAACCACAGGCGATTCCAGCAGACACCAGACACCGCTTGTTAGATGCCATAAATGTAAACAAACCGGCCAGCGAGCCGGTTTCTCCCGTACCAACGGTAAAAGTTTTTACTCAAGGGCAGCGCTTCACTATCACCCTGGAAGACGACAGGAACTACCAATGGCAGATACGGACAGAACAAGGAGAGGAGTTTCAGGGACATGGCAGCCATCAACTGACTTTTCCTGATACCCTTGCTCAGGGATATCATCGCCTTACTCTGACACAAGGTAGCCAATGCTGGTCTGTGCAAATTATCGTCGCGCCCAAACGCTGCTATGAGCCAAATGCGCTGTTAAAGGGGGAAAAACTTTGGGGTGCCTGTGTGCAACTCTATACACTGCGTTCAGAAAACAATTGGGGAATCGGAGATTTTGGCGATCTGAAATACATGCTGAAAGAGATAGCGGCACGCGGGGGTTCCTTTATCGGATTGAATCCATTGCATGCGCTGCATCCAGCTATGCCAGAAAGCGCCAGCCCCTATAGCCCCTCATCACGCAACTGGCTTAATGTGGTTTACATTGATGTTAATCAGATTGAGGATTTCAAACACAGCGAAGAAGCACAGAGTTGGTGGCAAGCACAGACGACTCAGCGCATGTTACAACATGCCCGCAGCACAAAATGGGTGGATTACACCACAGTTATGGCGTTGAAAATGGCAGCACTGCGTCTGGCATATCAACAGTTCAATACCCGTTCAGCAACTGACTCCCAACAGGTATCTTTTCACCAATTTGTCATTCAAGGTGGTGAATGCCTCTACTATCAAGCCGTCTATGACGCTCTGCACTGTCTGCTATACGCTAAAAATAGCAGCTGTTGGGGTTGGCCTGTATGGCCGGAAGAATATAGCAATCCACACGACGAAGCCGTACAAACATTTTGCCAGTCTCACCCGCAGGAAGTGGAATTCTTCCTCTGGCTACAGTGGCTAGCCCATACTCAACTTGCAGACTGCTTTGCCCAAAGTCAAACCAGTGAAATGCCCATTGGGCTTTACCGAGATTTAGCCGTTGGCGTAGCCGAAGGAGGATCGGAAACCTGGTGCAACCGGGCTGTTTACTGCACCAAAGCATCCGTGGGAGCGCCACCGGATACTCTGGGGCCACTGGGTCAAAACTGGGGCCTGCCACCAATGAATCCCCATGTTTTGCAAACCCAGGCTTACCAACCATTCATTGAGCTACTGCGCACAAATATGACCTATTGCGGCGCCCTACGCATTGACCACGTTATGTCGATGCTCAGGCTCTGGTGGATCCCCTATGGCGAAACCGCCGACAAAGGGGCATATGTACACTACCCAGTTGATGATCTGCTGGCAATTCTGGCACTGGAAAGTCAACGCCATCGCTGCTTAGTCATTGGTGAAGACTTGGGTATCGTGCCGGAAGAGATCGTAGATAAACTGCGCGATAATGGCGTCTATTCTTATAAAGTGCTCTACTTTGAGCGCAATGAACAGGGGGAAGTCCGTGCACCGGATGATTACCCAGTACAAGCAATGGCAACGATAACCACCCATGATTTGCCTACTTTGCGCGGATTCTGGCAAAGTGCCGATTTGACACTTGGGGAATCGCTCCGGCTATATCCTGATAAAGATCTTCTTCAAAAGTTATATACCGAACGTCAGGCAAGCAAACAAGAGTTATTAGAGGGATTACATCGCTACGGCTGTATTCCGGAACATATCGGCCACACGGCAAAAGAAGTAGCAATGTCACCCGAGATAAACCAAGGGTTACATCGCTATATTGCCCACAGCACCTGCGCACTACTGGGACTGCAACCCGAAGACTGGCTGGATATGGATAAACCCGTCAATATTCCAGGTACTACGATGGAATATCCCAACTGGCGACGTAAATTAAATACCACACTGGAAACTATGTTCAGTGATGATCATGTAAACCAATTACTGAATGATTTGAATACATGCCGTAAAAAAGCAGGGGCAGCCGAGGGCTGAACACCGTAACATCGGGTTCTCCTCTCTGAAAGCGCTATCCTTCCCCATTTAATAACTTAACGAAATTATAATCTAAGGATGGTTTATAATCTAAACCATCCTTAGATTATTGACAAAGTGCTTTAGTTTGGGGCGTGTGTTCAAAACTGCTACGGGTTTGGGCAGCGTGGCCGCATGCCAGCCACTTCATGATGAATGGAGGAAATATAATTGCATTACAACAGATATTAGGGCACGCCAGCATAATCCAAACAATGGTCTATGCACACCTTGCCCCAGACTATCTGCAACATGCCATTACATTAAACCCTCTTATAGGGTGAGATAGAAGTAGAATAAAGCTAGAGAGTGTGGCGAGCGTCCACATTCAAAACTTTCGTATACTTTCCAACCCCTTCATACTTTTTTATATCGTTGTTTTACAAAGAAATGCATTATAAGTGACTGAAAAAAAAGCCCCAAAAAGGGCCTGAAAGACAGGGATGGTGTTTGTTTTCCAAACATAACACATTGTAATAAAAGGATTTAAAAACAAAAATGTCCACACCGTGACCACATCGATATACAAAAAAAGCCCTTCGCATGCCGAAGGGCTTTTTTATAACTCAGTTTACTGTCAGACAAAGAAATGCTCCCAGTTATCTGGCTGGAATATTTTTGAGATTCACCTCAAAGTTTTTTACTTAAAAAAGCCCGGTTATCCTTCTGGAGGTGTGCAATATTCTGAGAATTTTTATATTTTCTATATCCTCATCGTAACGGTAGAGCATGATGAAAGGAAAATGAGGGACAACGAGTTTTCTATAACGTTTATCTGGGCTGTTACGAGCCTTTATGCCTGCATATGGGCTAACTTTCAGAAGTTCAGCCATTTCCGAAAATTTTGTATCAACTTTATCAGCCAATAACAGCCCAGCCTGTTCAAAGAAGTAGAAATAAATTTGCTCCCGGTCAGTTTGGGCGGTTTCTTCCCATGAAATACGTATCACTTTATCCCCTGCTCAGCTTACTACGCAGTAGAGCCATCCGATGATGACTTTCAGAATCATCGATGAAATGAGCCAAGCCATTTTCACATCGGTCAATTGCTTTCTCAATTTCCGCTTCTAACCAGTGAGCATGGGTATTTTTTTGATACTCACGTTCTTCATTCGCCAACTCTTCGGCTTTTTGTCTCATTAACTTTGTTAAGTCTGTCTGATGGCGTTTGGCAGTTTGCATGGCTAAACGCTTGGTTTCTTCATCAATACGAAAATGAATCGTCTCCATTCACCCTCCTTCGTTCACTATTGCCTCAAAGAATGTTGTCATTTGTGTTGTCATATTAGCACAATAACCTATAACAACAATGTTGTTTTCAAAGAAAACAATCAGATTATTGTGGTAAATCAGTAATCTCATCAGGATAAGAAATGGCTAATGACACAGGATAAGTGGAGCCGACTTCTGCCAGCAATGTAGACGTTTACCCATATCGCTACAGAGATCGGTCACTCCGTATTGATCAAAGGTGAAAGCCAGAAAGGCATTGCTGATCGGGTTGGTAGGACTAAACAGAACGTTGGTAATGCGGCCTGATTTGCTTCATACTTGATGTATTAACTATTAATACATTGGTGAGATATGAGAAAAATTACTACTGTCAGTATGGGCGAACAGCTTGACGGGTTCGTACAGCGCATGATTGAAAGTGGCCGTTATGGAAATGCCAGTGAAGTTATGCGTTCAGCGCTGCGTTTGCTGGAGCAACAAGAAGCTTACGATGAGATTGTACGCAAAGCGGTTATTGCTGGCTTGGAAAGTGGGGAAAGCTCGCTGGCCCTACGGGATATAGCGGAACAACGGAAACGCAGACATAATGTATAAGCTCACGGATCAGGCTGCTGAAGATTTTGCTGGGATTTATGATTATACACTTTTGCAGTTCGGTGAAGCTCAGGCTGACCATTATACGGAGGCACTGGAAGCATTTTTTGATACGCTAGCTGAGATGCCACATATAGGGAGGGAATACCCATCTGTCCCAGGTGTAATGCGGGTTGAGTTTCACCGTCACACGGTTTTCTATACTATCCGGGATACCGATATTCTGATTGCGCGTATCCTTCATCAACAGATGAATCACCCCCATCATCTTCTTTGAGCGGGCAGGGGCTACGTTGTGCGGTGCATCAAGCCAGCGTAGCTGTCTCGTCCTGCGAGCTGCCATCGCTGATGCAACATCAAAAATCTGCTGGACTTTGTCAATAATCTGTCCTTAAGATTGCTGACTTTTGGCTCCTCGACTATTTATTGCCAATGCAGATAATCCTCCCATGCCATTTCCGCCCAGGACAAAATCATTCTTCCAATAATCCTTTCTCAACGGTTTTACCGGCCTCCACTTCCGCGATAGCCTGGTTTAAGCGAGCAGCATTTTTGGGGCTGGCTATCAAGTAGGCCGTCTCTTCGTAAGACTGGAAATCTTCCGGGCTAATAACGACCGCTGGTTTACCGTTCTGGCAAGTGATGATAACGGGCTTGTGGTCATCATTCACTTTATCCAGGGTTCTCGCCAAGTTAGCCCGGAATGCTGAATAACTCATCGTATTCATAGTCATTACCTCACAATATTGTACCCATAACTGTACTTGTACAGTATTAGTACGCAAATGTGCGCTAACAATATTTCTGTATACCATCAGGGCTGGTTAGTTCCTCATTTTAGCAGCGAAACCATACCTGGATAGATTATAAATAAAGTGGAATCCTCCCCTAAGCGTCAAAAAGGGTAAAAGCAATTGTTAAAACCTTATACCGATTAAAACCAAAAGTTAAAAAAATGACTTTTAATAACAGTTTAAAACCTGCCCATCATAAAATTATCAGTGAAAAATGAAAACTTTATTAATGCTCATCTCTCCGGAGAAAAGATAAATAAGAATACGAATAACTTAATCATAAAGTCTATTTTACCAAAGAAACCGACTTTAATCATGTTTTCAACTGACAATAAACTTTGTCATAAATAAATTACAGTCTCTAAATAAATGATTTAACAGAATATAAATCGGGTTACTTGCTGTATTATTATTTTGCGATTTATTACGCAAAACTACAATACCTTAAATACGCCAGAGTAAACTCGATTTACACTGCTTTAATCAGTTTCGTCTGCGATTTGATTTAAACTATGCCTTTAATGTGATTTAACGCTAAAATCAATTCATATCGTTACTTTCTAAACTATTTTCGCGCTCTGTTAACGCTTAAAGACCCGTCCAACCGTTATCACTTTTCTGGCTGATTAATCTACCAGACCTTTTATCATCATTGATGCAATAAGCTGTTATTAAATAAGAGAAAACTAATCAGCCGATAACACGCTATCTGAAATTCTTGATGATGCAAAAACACCTATTTTTAAAATGGTTTTGTCAGCAGCCTAAAGGATGTTTTATAGTCTAAGCCATCCTTTCTCAATCAATTTTATCTGGACCTTGGTCAAATCTGCTGTTTACTGCAAAAAATGTCTAATAAAATAATCTAACATAAGATAGGCAATCATTTACTGAATAAGCTAGGATCCTTACCCATAAAATACCAAATTAATCTTACTAATCCATTCTAATTAAGAAGGCATTATGTGGTTTCCCAGATTTAAACAGGCTTTTATCGCTCTTTTACTTCCCTGGCTGCTGGCTGTATCGATACAAATGACGGGAAGAGTCTATCTTCTCCTCACTTATGGCAGTCATCAGCTCCTTGCTGACGCCATTCAAGATGTAGAACGAATGTTCTGGATTGGCGGACTGTTTGATATCCGTATTGCCAGTCTGCTATTTGTTCCCTGTCTGCTGATTGCCGGCTTATTTGCCATTAACAAAAACAGTTTCAGCATATGGCAACGTTTCTATCCGTGGCTGGCTGCAATACTCAATACACTGGTTGGGGCTTTAACTGTAGCCAATGTTTATTACTATGCCACTTATGAACGATCGATCGATATTTTCATCTTCGGTTTGGTGGAAGATGATACGAAAGCCGTGTTGCACACCCTGTGGAGTGACTATCCCATTATCCGTGGTTTGCTCTGTTTAGTTCTGTTCACCGCTTTCATTTTCTGGCTTTGTCTCCGCTGGCAACGCCGCCTTACCTTACGTACAGCGCGCAAAACCAACCTGCCGGTTTCTGTTATAGCGACACTGGCTATTTTAGCTGTCTGCTTCGTTGGAATACGCGGCTCCATCGGGACCTTTCCACTGCGTCAGTCCAATACACAAGTTTCAGAAGTTAAAATACTTAATATGCTGACGCCTAACGGTCCAATGGCATTGAACTGGGCCTTTAATGATCATTACAAAAACAGCTACTTCCCAGAGGCAACAGATGAACAAGGTAGCACGCTATTAAGCCAATTTCTGGATAATCCAACGCCGGCTAGCCTGTCGCCGTTTATGGCTAAAACCGCCGACAATCCTGTCGCTCAGAAAAAACCACCCCATGTAATATTTAACGTGATGGAGAGCATGGGCTATCACCTGCAAAGTCTGGATCGCCCAAACCTTGATGTTTTAGGTGCCCTACGCCAGCACTGGCAAAATGACTGGCGTTTTGAACGTTTCGTTTCTGAAGGAGATGGCACCATCGACAGTTTGAGCCGCTTCCTGGTCCGTAGCCCAAACAGCGCAATCAGCCAGTCCACTGCCCAAAATCTCGATTTCACCAGCAATATGTTTAAACCCTATCTGGCGAATGGTTACAAAATTATCTTCGTCACATCAGGTAACGGAGCATGGCGTAACTTGAATCAGTTCCTACCAAATCTGGGCGTCAGTGAATTTATCGATCAGAATGGGCTGAAAAAACGCTACCCGGAAGCCAAATTCGGTACTTGGGGTGTACCTGATGAGTTTATGTTCCGTTATATTGAAGAACGCCTGGCTCAAGCAGAGAAGAACGGAGAACATGCTCTGATTCTGTCGTTGTCCACTACCCATCACCCACCGTATAAGTCACCACAAGGCTATCAGAAAACCAACATTAAGCTAAACGATGTAGAGAAACAACGCCTAAGCCGTCTGGCTAGCGGTGATGAGTTACAGGAGGTCTTCCATACTCTGCGTTATACCAACGATCAGTTGGGGCAATTTATCAGTTGGGTAAAATCTCAGTCACTGGCTTCCCATACTATTATTGCAGCAACCGGTGACCATAATATGCGGGGCATCAGTTATCCAGATGCCCATGAACTGGCAATTGGTCACGGCGTACCACTTTATCTCTACGTGCCGCCTGCTTATCGCCAGAACATGACTTTTGATGCGACCAGAGTCGGCAGCCATAAAGATATCTGGCCAACGCTCTATCATTTAAGCCTATCAAATACGACGTATTACCGTACCGGCTGTAATTTGCTAACTGAACATCTGGACCCTATCTGGTGTCAGGGATATAACCCAGAAGTGACTATTACACCGCAAGGTGCCTATATCATGATAGGCAAAGGTGAATTTCGACCATGGGCAAACCAAACGGGATTATTATTAGGTGAACCACAACCAATGACAGCAGAGCAAGCTAAACAGTTTCATCGCTGGCAGGTATTTACTGATTTACTGTCATGGCAGTTAAACCGCCAGGTTCACCACCAGCAGTAACTGATATTTCCGCGAATTCCCTTTAATTTCAGCCAATTAAAGGGATTCTCACTTATAAATATTGCAATCAGCCTTTTACTCCTCCCGCTGTCAAACCATTGACCAGCCAACGCTGGGCAACCAGGAAGACAATGGTTATAGGGAGCGCAGAAAGCACAGCGGCGGCGGCAAAATCACCCCAAAGATAGTTCTGTGGATTAAGGTACTGCTGCATGCCCACAGCCAGAGTGTAATTGTTCACATCCCGCAACAGCAGTGAGGCAACAGGCACTTCCGTAATCACGCCAATGAAAGAAAGAATGAACACTACGGCCAGAATCGGTACGGAGAGCGGTAACAATACCATACGAAAAGCCTGCCACGGTGTCGCGCCATCAAGCGCAGCAGCCTCTTCCAGAGAGCCGTCAATGGTTTCGAAATAACCTTTAATCGTCCAGACATGCAACGCAATGCCACCCAGATAAGCAAAGATAACGCCGCCGTGGGTATTGAGGCCCATAAACGGTAAGTACTCCCCCAACCGGTCAAACAAGGCATATAACGCCACTAAGGAAAGAACCGCCGGAAACATCTGAAAAATCAGCATGCCTTTCAGCAAAGTACTTTTACCGCGAAAACGCATACGGGCAAAGGCATAAGCGCAGGTGGTTGATAACGTAACGATACCTACAGCGGTAATAAAGGCAACCTTAACAGAGTTCCAAAGCCATAGCATAACCGGAAAAGGTGGCGGAGTGACGCGCCCATCCGGTGATACCACACTAAAGCCGAGCGACAATTTCCAGTGCTCCCAAGAGATACTTTCCGGGATCAAACTACCCGTAGCAAAATTCCCCGGCCTAAGGGAGATAGTAATAACCATCAGCATCGGGAACAAAATTATGGCAATAAAGGTTAACATCAACAAATGTGTCGCCAACAAACGCCATTTCTGCGATTTGGATTGAACCATCGCCATTGCATTCCCTCCTTAGTCAAATTTAATGCGGGTGGTTTTTAGATTAATAATAGCCAGTGCGCCAACCAGCAAAAAGATAACGGTGGCAATCGCCGCAGCCAGGCCAAAATCCTGACCACCACCCCCTTCGAAAGCAATACGATAGGTATAGCTCACCAGTAAATCGGTATAGCCCGCCGGCGTCGTAGTGCCAATATGATCCGGCCGGCCATAAGTCAACAACTGAATAAGAACAAAGTTGTTGAAGTTAAAAGCGAAACTGGCAATCATCAGCGGCGTCAACGGTTTAATCAGTAACGGGAAGGTAATCTTAAAAAAGCTCTGAAATGGACCGGCGCCATCCATCGCCGATGCCTCATACAGATCATCCGGTATTGCCTTCAACAGCCCCATGCAGAGAATCATCATGTAGGGATATCCCAACCAGGTATTCACCACAATCAGCATAGTTCGCGCCAATGTCGGATCGGTAAACCAGGCGGGCTTAAGACCGAACAAGCCGTTGAGCAACAGGTTGATCTCACCAAAACTCTGGTTAAATAACCCCTTGAAAATCAGGATAGAAATAAACGATGGCACAGCATACGGCAAGATTAACAGCACGCGATAAATAGCACGGCCTTTTAGTGCTTCCCACTGCACAACACAGGCCAGAACCATGCCGACAGCAACAGTCAGCACCACCGTGAACAGAGCAAACACAACCGTCCAAACAAAAATAGAGAGAAACGGCTTCTGAATACCTTCATCCTGTATTACACGCAGGAAATTTTTCCAGCCAATGGAAACAGTAAATCCCGGCGTTAACGTCTCATTTCCCCATTGTCCCTCAGCATTAACAGACTGATAGAAACCGGTATCGGTATTAGGACGGTAAAGCGTGCCTGTTTGATTGTTAGTGAGAGCCTTGCCATCTTCCCCAAGAGAGTATTGAGGATGTACACCAGAGAATTGACGAAGCGAACTCATTCTCAGTAACTGACCATCCGGTAAAACAGCAACCAACTGATTCAGCGCTTGTCGATTCTGGGTAATAATACGCAATGTCGCCGCTTCACCGCTCTGAGCGGTATCCTGTTCATACAAACGTAAAGTCGTTTCTTCCGTTACTGACAGAGAAAACGGTTCCGATACCAGTTGCTTAGTCTGGCCCGGCGCATCCAATGCCAGAACCCATAGATCGGATTTTGGATAGAGCCTGAAAGTGAATGTTTGCCCCGACTGATACTGACGGCTCATCAGGACAGATTGCGCACGCTCAAAAGTCAGTTGATTAGTACTGCTATAGTTGGTAAAGGCAATGGCAATGGTGCAAATGAGCGGAAACAGCACAAACAGTCCCATTCCCGCGATGCCCGGATAAGCATAGCGCCAGGCATAAGTATTGCGGTTGGCGAAAACGTAAATTCCGGTTCCCAACAATACCAGTGTCAGCATTGCAAACAGATACTCTCCCTGAGAATACATCAATACCACCAGATAACCGGTAAAGAGTATACACAGGCTCACTGCAAGCCATTTCAGAGCAGAATACTGCCACCATGATGTTTTTTTGAGCGTCGCTGACATAATGCTCTTATTCCTTTTACTACGACTGTAACAGCTTTGCTGATAATTTGAGCAACCTTCCGCAAGTAACATCCTTAGTCGTTACGGGAAAGAGACACCCTTCAGAAAAGGGTGTCTACAGGCTACTTGGTCATACGGGCTTCTGCGTCACTCAGTGCGGCATCAATAGTCTGACGGCCGGTCAACGCATTAACAACAGCGTTACGCATGGCATACCAAAAACTGCTCATTTGCGAGATATTCGGCATGATTTCACCTGTTTGAGCATTTTCCATCGTGGCAGAAATGCGCGGGTCCTTAGCCAGAATATCGTGATAGGATTTCAGCGCCACGGCTCCCAGCGGTTTATCCTTATTCACCATTGCCAGACCATCGTTGGTCAGCAAATAGTTCTCCAGGAACTCCTTCGCCAGCTCTTTATTCGGGCTGGCGGCATTAATACCTGCCGTCAATACGCCGACAAACGGCTTGGACGGATGACCTTTAAACGTCGGCAACAACGTCACACCGTAATTTATCCCGCTCTTGTCGATGTTGGCCCACGACCACGGACCATTAATGGTCATAGCCGTTTCACCTTTGTTGAACGCCGCTTCGGCAATGGAATAGTCGGTATCCGCATTCAAATGCTTATTTTTTACCAAATCGATAATAAAATTCAGCCCTGCTTTAGAACCCGCATTATTAACCCCGACGTTCTTGGCATCATATGCGCCGTTTTCCATTTTGAAAGCATATCCCCCATCAGCAGCAATCAGCGGCCAGGAGAAATAAGGCTCTTGCAAATTAAACATAATGGCGCTTTTGCCCTTACTCTTCAGTTCTTTATCCAGAGCAGGGATCTCTTCCCAAGTTTTGGGTGGTGTCTTCACAAGGTCTTTATTGTAAATCAGGGAGAGGGCTTCAACCGCAATAGGATAACCCACCAATTTACCGTCGTAGCGCACAGCATCCCAGGTGAACGGAAACAGTTTGTCCTTAAGGTTTTGATCCGGCGTAATTTCCGCCACCAGACCAGACTGAGCATAACCACCAAAGCGGTCATGAGCCCAAAAAATAATATCCGGCCCATCACCGGTTGCTGCAACCTGCGAATATTTTTCTGCAAGCTTGTCTGGATGTTCAACAGTCACATTGACACCCGTATCTTTTTCAAATTTCTCACCGACTTGCGCCAGGCCATTGTAGCCTTTGTCGCCGTTGATCCAGATAACCAGCTTACCTTCCTCAATTTTTGCCAAAGCAGAGGCAGAAAGCACAAGAGTGGCTAAAACAGAAAGCGCCAGGGTACGGGCGCCCATTTTCAAGTTTGTTTTTGTCATCATTCCGTCCTTTACTTATAGTTTGAATAGGTTCAGGGTGAATTGTTTTGTTACATTGGCGGAGAGTGCGAAGCTAGTGTGCAACCGACAATAGAAATACTCATCCTCCCCCGCTCTACGCCCCAACTGAGATGGGTGTGATCTGTATTACAAAAACAGCGGAACCGTGTTGTTGACCACAAAAAGAGGCATCTTTTTTTGCAGTAAAGATCACACTTTATCCAGCAGCTCATACCTAACCGCCTCAACAACTCTTATCTCATCCTCCTGACTCCTCCCCCATAAAAAACTTGGGCATGGAGGATTTACTCACCCATTATCTTAAACACACTCTGGCTTATCATTTTTCACCGTGGATTGCGGTGATAGTCCGGGGGAACACATGTCGAGCGTCACACTACGTAATGTATCTAAGGCTTATGGTGAAACTATTATTTCTAAGAACATCAACCTTGAGATACAGGAAGGAGAATTCGTGGTTTTTGTCGGTCCATCAGGATGTGGAAAATCGACACTATTAAGGATGATTGCAGGTCTGGAAGATATTACTTCTGGTGATTTGCTGATCAACAATATACGTATAAACGATGTACCACCAGCCAAACGTGGCGTTGGGATGGTTTTTCAGTCCTATGCACTGTATCCCCACCTGTCTGTTGCAGACAATATGTCGTTTGGTATGAAGCTGGCCGGCGCCAAAAAAAGTGCCATTCAGCAGCGCGTGAAGCAAGTTGCGGAGATGCTTCAACTCGCTCATCTGCTTGATCGCCGCCCCAAAGCACTATCAGGTGGGCAGCGCCAGCGTGTCGCCATTGGCCGTACTCTGGTCGCTGAACCAAATGTTTTTCTATTGGATGAACCCCTTTCCAATCTGGACGCTGCACTGCGCGTCCAAATGCGCATTGAAATTTCACGCCTGCACAAACGCCTGCAACGTACGATGATTTATGTCACCCACGATCAGGTTGAAGCAATGACGCTGGCCGACAGAATCGTGGTGCTGGATGGCGGGGATGTTGCTCAGATCGGCAAACCACTTGAGCTTTACCACTATCCCGTTAATCGTTTTGTTGCCAGCTTTATTGGTTCACCCAAAATGAATTTCCTGCCGGTTAAAGTAACAGCCACCGCCGTCGATCAGGTGCAAATTACTCTGCCCAATCGCCAGCAAATCTGGCTGCCCGTAGAAAGCCAAGGGGTAAAAGTAGGCAGCAATGTATCTCTGGGAATACGCCCAGAACACCTCCTTCCGAGTGATATCGCAGATGTCACGCTGGAAGGCATAGTTCAGGTTGTTGAACAACTGGGAAATGAAACCCAGGTTCACATTGAAATCCCGGCTATTCGTCAAAATCTGGTTTATCGCCAGCCTGATGTTGTGCTCGTGGAAGAAGGGGCCTCCTTCACCATCGGATTACCTCCCCACCGCTGCCATTTATTCCGGGAAGATGGAACAGCATGCCAGCGTTTGCATAAAGAACCCGGTGTTTGAGCCTGAGCCAATTAAAAAACAACAGGAGAATAATTGATGAAATCAATGCGTATATTACCTATATCATTAACGGTTATCGCTGGATTACTGTCCATGCAGGCGTCAGCCGTAGAATTCCACGGCTATGCCCGTTCCGGTATTGGCTGGACCGGCAGCGGTGGCGAGCAACAGTGTTTCCAAAGCACCGGTGCACAAAGCAAATATCGTTTAGGTAATGAATGTGAAACCTATGCTGAACTTAAATTGGGTCAGGAGCTATGGAAAGACGGCGATAAGAGCTTCTACCTCGATACCAACGTAGCCTATTCCGTAGCGCAAGAAAAAGATTGGGAATCCACCAATCCCGCTTTCCGTGAAGTGAATGTCCAGGCGAAGAACATTATCGACTGGTTACCAGGTTCAACGCTATGGGCCGGTAAACGCTTCTACCAGCGTCATGACGTGCATATGATCGACTTTTATTACTGGGATATCTCAGGACCAGGTGCGGGTGTGCAAGATATCGATCTGGGCTTTAGCAAACTCTCTTTGGCCGTCACCCGTAACACCGAGTCTGGCGGTTCCCATGGCTGGATTGCCGGCCGGAACCATGAAATTTCTACTTCTAACGATGTCTACGACCTACGTCTGTCCGGCCTGGAAGTTAACCCAGGCGGTAGCCTGGAGCTTGGTTTTGACTATGGTCGCGCCAATGCGCGAGACGGCTACCACCTTAACCGAAACGCTTCCAAAGATGGTTTCATGTTTACCGCCGAACATACTCAAAGCATGCTAGGAGGCTTCAACAAATTTGTCGTACAGTACGCGATTGATTCCATGACCTCCTCCAGTAATGGTCGCTCTGAAGGCGCCAGCGTAAATAATGATGGTCATATGCTACGTATCCTGAATCATGGTGCGATTAATCTCGCGGAAAAATGGGATCTCATGTACGTGGCGATGTATCAGGATACTGACCGTGATAACAACAACGGTAACACATGGTATACCGTTGGTGTGCGTCCAATGTACAAATGGACACCAACGATGAGCACCCTGATGGATATTGGCTACGATAACGTCAAATCCCAGCGAACCAGTGACACTAACGATCAATACAAAATCACCCTAGCCCAACAATGGCAGGCTGGTGACAGCATTTGGTCTCGTCCGGCTATCCGTCTGTTCGTCACCTATGCCAAATGGGATGAAAAATGGGGTAATGCGAATAAAAACGACGGCTACATCGATGGCATGGCTTACAGCGATACAGCAACACATAAATTCAGCCGTGGCAACGATGATGAATTCACCTTTGGTGCACAATTCGAAGCCTGGTGGTAATGCCATTAAAAACTGCTGGTTTTAGATCAACCGGATTATTTAGCCACTTTTAGCGCCTTGGACTGATATGCCTTTTGCCCGTGGATATCAGTCTCTTTTTTTCAACCGAACAAGGGTAAGAAATGAAAACCAAACTTATCTCATTTTGTCTTAGCGCCTTACTTTGTAGCACAGCGCCTCTGATAAGCTACGCAACACCTATCACTACAACAACTAAGGCAACCACAACTCAGGATATTGTTGCACCTTCCCTCTCAACAGCAGCACTGCAAAAATTAAACTGGCAGCCGATTAGCACCAGCAGTACACAGACCATTATCCTTAATGCCACATCCCAGCACCTTAATGAAGGAAATATCCAAGGGCCGATAGCTGCGTTCGCAATTCCGGCAAACCGGGGCTCACTGGACATTATGTTGAGCAGTTTAGTACAAGATAAACAAGTTTACGCACCGAATGTTCTGGTGCTTGATCAGGGATTACGCCCCGCTGCATTTTATCCAAGTGACTATTTTCCGTATGAACGTCCAGGGGTTATGTCCACAGATCGGTTGGAAGGCACATTAAAGCTGACGCCAGCATTGGGGCAGCAGCAAATCTATGTACTGATCTACACCACTCGTACCGATTTGCAAAAATCGACACAAATGATTGATCCAGCCAAAGCTTATGCTCAAGGCGTCGGCAACGCCGTTCCTGCCATTCCAGATCCCGTTGCCCGCCATACAGAAACCGGCACGTTGAAGCTGAAAGTGAAATCGGAACAAAACGCCGGCAACATCACTATTGGTCAAGTCTTATCAGGCCCGGCACCGGAGCCAGTCGTTGTAGGGTCAACACAAACTACCGCAACACAGCGCACGCCACTGAAAACCAAACCGGTCCTGAGCGACACCGAACGCTATTTCAGTGATGCAATTAAAAAAGAAATTAATAACGGCAATATTGATAAGGCGCTGAATCTGCTTGATGAAGCAGAACGCCTGGGATCTTCAACTGCACGAGAAACGTTTATTAACAGTATCAAAAACAAGAAATAAACCATTTACCTATGTTGGCTATAGGGTAAATACACTATTAGTTTGTTCAATGCAAAACAAATGCTCTCCGAATAGGAGGGCATAAAGTTTAATTCTCATAATATTTTACGACCGGAGATACTTATCGGTGGAGGGATAAAGCTTTAGTTATTCTTAATAGGAAATTATCTTCATAAAGAAAGGCAATAGAATTTTTTATTGCATAATGATCTCTTATTTTATATCCATCAATAATGAGTTGTAATTTTTTAGACAACTCAGGAATATTACCTGATTTATAAAGTTCGCCATTTAAATCGTTAATAATATCATTAGGACCACACTGACAATCTGAACTTATACAATAGATACCATAAGATATTGCTTCTGCTAATACCATGCCGAAACCTTCATATTTTGATGTTAAAACAACAGCTGATACTTCTTTTATATTATCCATAACAAACTCCCACGGCTGATCTTGCCAACCGTGCCAAATAATATTGTTATTTATATTGAGTTGTAAAGATAATTCTTTTAAATAACCTTCATCATCACCGGAACCTACCATATGTAATGCCCAATGACCATATAATTGAGAAAGCGCTAAAAATAGTTCAGTTAGATTTTTTGACTTATAGGCAAGAATTCTTCCAACATATAAAAATCTAGCTATGTGTTTTGGTTGAGGGATTATAAAGGAGTTCATTTTGATAGGATTGAAAATAAGATGAAGCTTCTCTGTTTTTATCCCAAAGGATAACATTTGATCTCGTAAACCAGAACTAATTACAAGGTGCTCGTCGGCACAGCATAAATCTTTAATTTTCTGTGAGGTAGGATTCCTAATGGAGGTATGCAGCCAAGAATAAATTTTTGCCGGGAAATTAATTCTTTCACAGGAAAGTCGAGTAATATTACAGGATGTCGTGTCCAAACTGATTAAAATATCCGGGCAGAATTTTTCTAATATCAAGGATAATTCACACGCAATATCTTGGCGAGATTTATCACTACTTGACGTTAAAGAGATATACTGAGCATGGGATAACCAAGCACGACTTTCAATTCTGTTTATCTCATTTAGAGATATAAATATGAAATTAATTTCAATATTGGCACAGTCAATCAAATTTATTAAATTTGAACATACCGTTTCTACCCCGCCATATCCATTCAAGAAAAGATCATGGTATATTATAAATATATTTTTCATTATTAATCCTTTACTGAATTAACCAAAAACGTTCTTGGATTTTGGTTTTATTAATAGAGTGATGATATTTCTCCAATGAAATTAAAAGATTTGATTCATTCCCAAATAGAGGTTCTAATTGAGACTCATAAAAGAGGATATTTTGCATTTTTTCTTTTAAATCAATATTCACCAATATTGCACGCTTATCAAATTTATTATTTCTTAATAAAGCATGTTCTAAACTATCGGGATCTATAATAGGATATTCACCTAAAACATAGGGAAAATCTTCATAAAGTAATATTTTTAACTTACGTGAACCTTTTATATTATGTACAAGATTATTTATTATGATGTGGTCTACATGTCGACCTATTCCCAAAGGAGCATATATATAATCAGGTTGATAATTTAACAATGTTTCGTCGATGAGATCTTGAGCCACATCGAATGCATAATCTGATTTATGTACTAGGCCACTATAAATTACGGCAGAATTTTTATACATAGGTTCACCGTATTGATCGGTTCTGTAAATGCAATCTAAAATTTTACCATGTATTGGAATCGCTGATAATTTATTGCAAAAAACAATATCCTCATTAACTCGCTTTGAATAAAGCTTTATAAATGAATTCATATTATCATTATTCACAGAGTGTAAATAATGAGATGTAAGATTTTTGTCATATTCAGTAAAAAATGTTAAAACAACTACCTTTTGATTTTCTGAAACTAATTTATGTATTAAACCACCAGCGCTTAAAGCAGCATCATCTAAATGGGGGGATAGAAATAAATGCATCATTTTAAACCTCCATACAAAGGCTGTTATATTTTATTTCCATGAGTACAATATAAATAGCGGCTAAATCAATGCGTATCCCATCCCTGTTTTTTATAAAATCTGAGTTATTAATATTTGGCTTTTCTTTGGATTGGACTCTTTCATCATCGGCATAAAATTCTTTCATTATATCAAACCAACTGGCGTGGATTTTTTCTGCTGCAATTTCTATTATACTGTCACTGTGGCCTAATATTGTCATTAAATCTGAAAAAATGGCATCGTTTGTAGAAAGTAACATCTCATAATTAAAATTGCCGGATGCAATATTGTCATCGTATAAATAAATACTTTTCATCACTTCCGATATAATACTCAAATCACTCTTGATTAACCTTTTTTCAAATTTCTTCTCTTTTTCTGTGAATGCCTGATAAGGTTTTAAAAAATTGACTTGTAAGTTGTACTCAATTTCAAGTTTTGTTATTGAATCTTGCGTAGCAGTTCTATTATCGATTAAATATTTCGCACACCATAAATCGTGTATGCAAGAGGCAAGAATATCTAAATTACCGTCCTGTTCCAAGAACGCACATATCTCAGAAAATAATTTAATTTGTGAACTATCTAGCTGGGAATTTAAAGTTATATCGCTAGGATTAAATATAAATGAAGCTTGTTTTAATCTTCTCTGAATTTCTTTGGTTAAATATGTTGAATTTGAATTAACTTCATTATCCAGCAGATTTTTGTTATTTTCTTTATTCATGATCCATCTCCTTTTCTTTATTCATTAACCTTATTTTTGTTGATGATATATCTAAGCGAAATAGACTTTCTGGAATAGATTCAAATAAAAAACGATGTTCCATTCTAATATTTACCAAATCATCAACTGCATGATATTTATTATTAAAAAAACGTCCAGCCACAAGAAATCTACAATCATTATCCTTAATTGTCATAAGGGATTTTTTTAATCCTTCTTCACCTCCATAATAAATAGGGTTATTAATTTCTTGACATAAATCAGCGCCAATTACGAAAATCGCTCCTTGATAAATATGTGATTTTTCAATAAAAAATTTAGCGTCGCTTAAAACGATATCACCTTTTTCCTTGAATTGCCTTATCCTCTTGAAAATTTCATCGGTTGAAATTGTAAGTTTTACCGCGTTCTTGATTGACAGTTCATAATACGGCTTTCTTTTAGTCATCGTTGTAGCGATTTCTTTTAATTCTTCATGTCCTTTATGAAGTGGATTGAAAGAACCAGATAAAATTACAGAATCTTTCCAGTCTATTTTTGTATTATTAAAATCTCCGTTTCTATCAATATGTATATAATTCAATTTACCATTAATTAAATCAATTAGATAACGCTCATTCTTGTTAGGCATATTCATATATATTCTCACTAATTATAAGTACTTCCTTTATAACTTTCCTCAGTGATTTCAGCTAAAGCCGATTTTATTTTTAAAATATCTTCCGTTGTATGCGACGTATCAAGACTAACCCGAACCGCACCATCAGGATAAGTGCCAAATTTTTTATGGGCTAATGGTGCGCATTGTAATCCGGGACGTGTAATAATATTGTATTTGTTCTCGAGTATATAAGAGACTTCTCCAGGATGATAACCTTCCACTGTAAGAAGAATTGTTGGTAAGCCAACGTTATGTTTACAGATTAGCTTGACTTTATTTAATTGTGATAACTCATCTATAAGATTTATTCGCAGAGTTTGCAGTTGATTTTGAATGTTCTCTATCCCAATTTTTTTTAAACGTCTTATGGACGCAAGCAATGAAAGTATGCCAATAGTGTTTTGTGTTCCTGATTCATATTTGTATGGTATTCCAGCTGGTTGTGTTGTTAATCTTGATAATACACCTGTCCCGCCCTGGATTAATTCATTATGAGAAAATTCATTATCAAGAATAAAATATCCCCCAATACCAGATACTCCTCCTAAGCTTTTGTGCCCGCTAAAAACAAGGTAATCAATATTACCTTTCGATAAATCAATTAATTGTGAACCAAAAGACTGTGAACCATCAACTAAAACCATTGCTCCGTATAAATGTGCCAGTTTTCCTACCTCATCTATATTACAAAATGTACCAATAGTATTCGAGCAACTATGAACGACTAGTAGCTTAGTTTTCTTATCCCTTAATAGAAGCTCCAAATGCGACATATCAATTTCACCATCTGTCACATCGATCAATTGACTACTTATCCCAATATCTTTTAAATGGTTTATGGGTCTAAGTACGGAATTATGTTCTAAATGGGTAGTAATGACATTATCACCCGGCTTAAGCACACCTTTTATACATTCATTGAGTGAGTACGTTGCTCCTGAGTTAAAAATGACTGTCCCATGACCATTTAATTTTGCTTGTTCGATTAATTCATGTCGGCACTCTTCAATGAGTTCTGTAACCTTTTTAGATTGTTGCGATAAAGATCGCCCTGGAGTTACCCCAAGAGTGTCTAAATACATATTTATCATGTCTTTCACTTCTTGTGATTTTGGCCATGAGGTAGAAGCTGCATCTGCATATAACATTATTCAATCTCCATATAATTATTAATATATAATTTGAATTTTCTAGCAGTCGCATCCATCTCTTTTATTCCTTCATTATCTTTCCAATCAGACCTTTCTGGCATATTTAAATTATTTGCCAATACTGTTCTTATCATTCCTCTCTCAATGAAATCTGATTCACCTATCGTAAAAACATATTTATTATCACTATCTTCAACATAGATATAGGGGCCAGCCTCACCGAACATTTTCAGTTCATCTAATGAGTCTATTGTATGCATTTTAAATTGATTCTTTAATTTATTATGAAGATCAATCTCAGTAGGGAAACAACATAAGTGTGCATGATAACAGTACCTTTGATTTGGGTCCATGACGATACAACCACCGGCTCGTCCATTTTCATAACAAAGAGGATTGCTTATATTGTAATATTCGCGATAAAAATCATTTATTATATCCTTAAACTGTTTCAGTTCTTTTATCGCTTCTTCATCGTATATCTCCGCAAAGCACCGGCATCCCCCTAAATCAGTATCACATTTGTTGGTGGCAATGATGATATAGCCCTCAATTATCTGGCCTTTAGGTACGAACGCATAGAAATATTTTCCTTGTAAAAGTATTTTATCTTTTGCAAAGGAAGACTCTGGGTGACAAAAAATACATCCCATTTTAAACTCCTTTATCGTTTGTCGATTCTGCTGATAAATATATTTTCATGACATAAATTGAAATCTTCTTCGGTATGCCAGGCAATCATCATGCTAAACTTATTTATAATACTATGTTTACTCAGTCTACTTTGTAGTTCAGAATAAATAGGATTTGGTAAGATTATTCTGCATTTCCTCCTAATAGCAAGACAAGAATCAACTATAGACATGATTGTATGGGGAGCTGTACCTGACAAATTTATCACTTCTACAGTGATATCATCAAAACCTAATATCGCTACTTCTTCTCCAACAGTTAATAATTTAATATCGCTATAGAGAGGGCACTGCTTTGCGTAAGCGATCCAATTGTTATTTACTTTCCTGCCGAAAAAATTGATTTTATTAATATTATCTATTTCATTAAAATCATTCAGATCTACATCTATTTTGGTAGCTCCTTCCACTACTATTTCTGTAAAACCAAAAACGTTCACTTTGCTACAGATATATTTCTCAAAAATTTTTGAATAACATTTGACCTTTCTTTCATCTGAGTAACAAACTGTCGCATCTATATCATTACGGTGTGTCTGTCTGGCACTTTCTATTATCAAAGTGCGTGATTTTACACTTTCATTTACACCAAAATCACTAAGCATATTAATGGAAACCTGCCTATGCTCAAGATTAAACTCACATTTTCTTGCTATAACAATTGACAAGCATGTATCATCTCTTTTAAACGAAAGTGCTTTTATCTCATTAGAAAGATTATATTTCTTTTCTTTCAAGTTTTTCCAAATAAAATAATCTAAGCTTCCTATATCACGCTTATAAAAATTATTTAGTAGGATATAATTATCTTCCGTTATATCTTCATAGACTAGGGTTACTCCATTTTTCACTAATTTACCCCGTTATTTTATATTGGTAGCAATCGCTTCTTATTTTTAGTTTATATTCATTTCCGAGTATATGAATCATGAAATATTGTATTTTATGACCTGTATCATAATTTAAAGATCCAACAGGAGAAAAAACTGTGATTATTTATCCTGAAAAATTCAATTTAAGTCTTCATCAATCATGCAAGAATACAGATAAAAATAGGGTCTTTAAAGAGAATAATCTTTCATAAATTCTATGTGATTGGACTTTAAATGAAATAATTATATTGACCAGACTCTTGAATTAAATACGATGAGCTATTTCTGCATACAGAATAATATCCCTTACATAGCCAAGGTGATTTTGCCGGTACCAAATTTATGGAATACTTAATCATCAATGTATATTCCGATGCGAATGAGCGCTGCTTGAATCACTGTACGATCAACTATCCTGTGACTATTCCCCGCCCGACTGAACACGAAGATTCCCACTTCATTGGCTGTCGCGCTCATGCTTGGCAAGTCTGACACGAACCTCAGCGGGCAGAAATGAAAAACTCCGCCGCTTTTACTGAGGCAACGCCATAATATTCAAAGGTCAAATATGGACTACGATACGTTTACCATCAGGAAGTTGAACATCAAGGCTCAACTCTCCACCTAACGCTGCAACGTAGCGTTTCAATGTTGAAAGTTTAGGGTTATTACCAGGCTGTTCTATTTTAGCAATAGTCGGTTGCTTGACTCCAAGCGCAGTTGCCAGCTCAGTTTGTGAAACATCAAGAGCCTCGCGGATCTGATAAAGCCCTATCTCCCGTTTCATTTCATCAACTTTTTTAGCAATCCTACGGCGGCTTTCAGGGCTGCGTTTTTCAAGTAATTCATCAAGTGTAGCCATATTTCAGTTCTCTAGTTTAGTTAGTTCTTAAGATGCTTCTTAAACTCAGCATCAGCAAGTTTGATCATATCCTTATAGAACCGTTTTTCATTCAGTCCGGTTTTATTGCCAGCGCAAAGGACAATGGCATTCCGACATGGATCAAAAGCGAAGAATGCCCGTACAGGATTTCCGGCATGCTGGATACGTAACTCTTTCATATTGGGAAATTTGGAGTCATGCAGCGTATCAACGTAAGGTCTGCCTAATTGCGGGCCGTACTCTCTTAAAATTTTCAGCATAGCCAGAATATCATCCTGTAACTCTTCACTTTGTTCGTTATACCAATCATCAAACACTTCTGTTGTGATAACTTTCCACATGTTCATTTCTCATAGTTTGTAAACTACAAAACCAACATATAGCCTGCTAGCTATAATTGCAATCCCTCACTCTAAATTTAACTTATCACTAGTCTCTGTAGAACAAGTACGACTTCATTTAAAAAATACTTAACTAACGGTGCAATATAGGAAGGATATAGTAAGAAATCTCAGCGTATCTGTTTCTACATTGTATAAGCTGGGTGCCAGCATTGACTTTACACACCAGATGATTGTGAGGAACAAGGTCTTCAAGTGAACTCTTTTCGGAAAGAAAAATTTGAGGGGAGGATTCTTAACGTGGAGGCAAGATCCATTTAGTGAATGAAACTCAATTAAAACAGAGCACCAAGTAAAAAATTGGCACGTTATCAAAAAGTTGAAATGCCCTCTCAAAAAGAGGGCATTTAGTTAGCGTGTTCTAAGAATTACTTCTTATCGCCACCAAAACCGGCATTCAATAGTTCTGCCAGGTTTGCAGTTGCTTCATCTACACTCACTTGTGGTGCTTCAGAAGGCTCATTCAACTGACGACGACGCATACGATCCTGATGGTAAGCATAACCCGTACCGGCTGGGATCAGACGACCTACGATGACGTTCTCTTTCAAGCCGCGCAGTTCATCACGTTTACCCGCAACCGCCGCTTCTGTCAGCACGCGGGTCGTTTCCTGGAACGATGCCGCAGAGATGAAGGATTCAGTTGCCAGAGACGCTTTAGTGATACCCAACAGATCACGTCCATAAATTGCAGGGACTTTACCTTCCTGTTCCAGCTTACGGTTTGCCACTTTAACGCGGGCATATTCAACCTGTTCGCCTTCCAGGAATTCGGAACTACCTGCACTTTCGATGGTTGCTTTACGCAGCATCTGACGAACGATAACTTCAATGTGTTTATCGTTAATCTTAACCCCTTGCAGGCGGTAAACTTCCTGAACTTCGTTGGTGATGTAACGGGTAACCGCATGAACGCCACGCAAACGCAAGATATCATGTGGAGACTCTGGGCCATCGGAGATCACATCACCGCGCTCAACAACTTCACCTTCGAATACGTTGAGCTGACGCCATTTAGGGATCATCTCTTCGTAAGCATCACCACCATCTAATGGGGAGATAACCAGACGGCGTTTACCTTTAGTTTCTTTACCGAAGGAGACAATACCACTGACTTCAGCCAGGATTGCAGGCTCTTTCGGACGACGCGCTTCGAACAGGTCGGCTACGCGTGGCAGACCACCGGTAATATCTTTCGTACCGCCGGATTCCTGAGGAATACGCGCTAACGTATCACCCGCAGAGATGCTGACGCCATCGTCTAACTGAACAATTGCTTTGCCTGGCAGGAAATATTGAGCAGGCATATCAGTACCTGGGATCAATACATCGTCACCCTTGGCATCAACGATTTTCAGTGCCGGACGCAAGTCTTTACCACTACCGGTACGCTCTGCACTATCCAGAACAACCAGTGAAGACAGACCTGTCAACTCATCCGTCTGACGGGTAATGGTCTGACCATCTACCATGTCAGCGAAACGGATGATACCGGATACTTCACTGACTACTGGCATGGTATGTGGATCCCAGTTAGCAACGGTTTCGCCGCCGTTAACTGCTTCGCCATCACCTTTACCCAATACCGCACCGTAAGGCACTTTATAGCTTTCTTTAGTACGGCCAAATTCGTCGATCAGGCACAGTTCGGTGTTACGGGAAGTAATCACCAGCTTACCTGCGGAGTTGGTAACGGATTTCGCGTTAAACAGTTTCAGGCTACCTTTGTTACGAACCTGAATGCTAGATTCCGCTGCCGCACGAGATGCCGCACCACCGATGTGGAACGTACGCATCGTCAGCTGTGTACCCGGCTCACCGATTGACTGCGCCGCAATAACACCAACCGCTTCACCTTTATTGATGATGTGTCCGCGAGCAAGGTCACGGCCATAGCAGTTCGCACAAACACCGAAGTCAGTTTCACAACATACAACGGAGCGTACTTTAATGCTGTCGACAGAGCTCTCTTCTAACAGATCACACCATTTTTCGTTCAGCAAGGTGTTACGTGGAACCAGAATGTCAGCCGTACCCGGCTTCAGAACATCTTCTGCCGTTACACGACCCAGTACACGCTCACGCAGTGGCTCTTTAACATCACCACCTTCAATAACCGGCGTCATCAGAATACCGTCGTGCGTACCACAGTCGTCTTCTGTAACAACCAGATCTTGTGCAACGTCAACCAGACGACGGGTCAGATAACCAGAGTTCGCCGTTTTCAGTGCGGTATCCGCCAAACCTTTACGGGCACCGTGGGTTGAGATGAAGTACTGGAGTACGTTCAAGCCTTCACGGAAGTTCGCGGTGATTGGCGTTTCGATAATGGAACCGTCTGGTTTAGCCATCAGGCCACGCATCCCCGCCAGCTGACGGATCTGGGCGGCAGAACCACGCGCACCGGAGTCAGCCATCATAAAGATGCTGTTAAAGGAGACTTGTTGTTCCTCTTCGCCGTTACGGTTAATGACTGTCTCAGTAGACAGGTTTTCCATCATCGCCTTAGCAACACGCTCGTTTGCTGCGGCCCAGATATCGATAACCTTGTTATAACGTTCGCCAGCTGTTACCAGACCAGATTGGAACTGTTCCTGAATTTCAGCAACTTCTGCTTCTGCTTCCGTAATGATCCCAGCTTTTTTCTCTGGGATAACCATGTCATCAATACCAACAGATGCACCTGAACGTGCAGCGTAGGCAAAACCGGTGTACATGATCTGGTCAGCGAAGATAACCGTTGGCTTCAAGCCCATCACACGGTAGCAAGTGTTGAGCATTCTGGAGATAGCTTTTTTACCCAGTGGCTGGTTAACCAGAGAGTAAGGCAGACCTCTTGGGACGATCATCCACAGGATTGCCCGACCAATAGTCGTATCAACCAGACCAGTGCTGGTGGTGATATTACCCTCGCCATCTCTCACTTCTTCAGAGATACGAACTTTAACACGGGCATGCAGAGAAGCCAGACCTGCGCGGTATACGCGTTCTGCTTCTTTAGGCCCGGTCAGCACCATGCCTTCGCCTTTAGCGTTAACACAGTCACGAGTCATGTAATACAGACCCAGAACAACGTCCTGAGATGGCACGATGATTGGCTCACCACTCGCAGGAGACAGGATGTTGTTGGTCGACATCATCAATGCACGCGCTTCCAGCTGGGCTTCCAGAGTCAGCGGTACGTGAACAGCCATCTGGTCACCGTCGAAGTCGGCGTTATATGCCGCACACACCAACGGGTGCAACTGAATCGCTTTACCTTCGATCAGAACCGGTTCGAATGCCTGAATGCCCAAACGGTGAAGTGTTGGTGCACGGTTCAGCAGAACCGGGTGTTCACGAATCACTTCATCCAGGATATCCCATACCACCGCCTCTTCACGCTCAACCATCTTTTTGGCTGCTTTAATCGTAGTCGCTAAACCACGCAGTTCCAGCTTGCCATAGATGAATGGCTTGAATAGTTCCAGCGCCATCTTCTTAGGCAAACCACACTGATGCAGACGCAGGTAAGGACCTACGGTGATTACAGAACGGCCTGAGTAGTCAACACGTTTACCCAGCAGGTTTTGACGGAAACGACCCTGTTTACCCTTGATCATGTCAGCCAGGGATTTCAGAGGACGTTTATTAGAACCGGTAATTGCACGACCGCGACGACCGTTATCTAACAGGGCATCGACTGCTTCCTGCAACATACGTTTTTCGTTGCGAACGATGATATCCGGCGCAGCCAGATCCAGCAGGCGTTTCAAACGGTTGTTACGGTTAATAACACGACGATACAGATCGTTCAGATCCGACGTTGCAAAACGGCCGCCATCCAATGGAACCAGTGGACGTAAATCAGGCGGCAGAACTGGCAGAACGGTCAGAACCATCCATTCTGGTTTGTTACCGGACTGAATAAAGGCTTCCAACAGTTTAATACGCTTGGTCAACTTCTTACGTTTAGTTTCAGAGTTAGTTTCATTTAACTCTTCACGCAGAGTTTCACACTCATTTTCCAGATCGAGATTTTTCAGCAAAGACTGGATAGCTTCCGCGCCCATCTTCGCATCGAATTCATCACCGAACTCTTCCAGTGCATCCAGGTATTGTTCTTCTGTCAGGATTTGACTGCGCTCCAGGCTGGTCATACCGCCTTCTACAACCACATAGGATTCGAAGTACAGTACGCGCTCAATATCACGCAGTGGCATATCCAGCAACAAACCGATGCGGGATGGCAATGATTTCAGGAACCAGATGTGTGCCGTTGGAGAAGCCAGTTCGATGTGACCCATACGCTCACGACGAACTTTAGTCTGGGTAACTTCTACGCCACACTTCTCACAAATCACACCACGGTGTTTTAAGCGCTTGTATTTACCACACAAGCACTCATAGTCTTTTACCGGTCCGAAAATACGGGCACAGAAAAGGCCGTCACGCTCAGGTTTGAACGTACGGTAGTTAATCGTTTCCGGCTTTTTCACTTCACCAAATGACCACGAACGGATCATATCTGGTGAGGCCAGAGCAATTTTGATCGCATCAAACTCTTCGGTCTTAGTTTGCGCTTTCAGAAACTTCAATAAGTCTTTCACGAAATGGCTCCTGTCGGAGTTAGACCTGTCAGGAGAGCAGCCCATGCCACTCTCCCCTATGACCAGTGCAACCACTGGCTGGTAAACTGCCCGTCATATCCATTCAGGGCAGTACCAGCGGGAATACGGTTTATTCGTCTTCCAGCTCGATGTTAATACCCAGAGAGCGGATCTCTTTCAACAATACGTTGAAAGATTCCGGCATTCCTGGTTCCATCTGGTGGTTGCCATCCACGATGTTTTTATACATCTTGGTACGGCCGTTAACATCGTCGGACTTGACGGTGAGCATTTCCTGCAAGGTGTACGCGGCACCATATGCTTCCAATGCCCACACTTCCATCTCACCGAAGCGTTGACCACCGAACTGCGCCTTACCACCCAGCGGTTGCTGAGTAACCAGGCTGTACGAACCGGTTGAACGAGCATGCATTTTGTCATCCACCAGGTGGTTCAGTTTCAGCATATACATGTAGCCAACTGTAACCTGACGTTCGAATTGCTCACCAGTACGACCATCAAACAGGGTAATTTGCCCAGAAGTCGGCAAGTCACCCAGTTTCAGCAGTTCTTTAATTTCTTTCTCTTTCGCACCATCAAATACTGGTGTTGCAATTGGCATACCTTTTTTCAGGTTTTCTGCCAGACGCATAACTTCTTCATCAGAGAAAGTGTTCAGATCAACTTTCTGACGGGTTTCATCACCCAGGTCATAAGCTTTCTGGATAAATTCACGCAGTTTGGCGACTTCTTGCTGCTGTTTCAGCATCGCGTTAATCTTGTCGCCAATACCTTTCGCAGCCATCCCCAGGTGAGTTTCCAGGATCTGACCAATGTTCATACGTGATGGTACGCCCAGCGGATTCAGTACGATATCTACCGGAGTGCCGTTTTCATCGTAAGGCATATCTTCGATCGGGTTGATCTTTGAGATAACACCCTTGTTACCGTGGCGGCCCGCCATCTTATCACCAGGCTGAATCTGACGCTTAACCGCCAGATAAACTTTAACGATTTTCAGCACACCCGGTGCTAAGTCATCGCCTTGTGTGATCTTACGGCGTTTAGCATCCAGTTTTTTCTCGAACTCAGTTTTCAGTTCGTCATACTGTCCAGCCAACTGTTCCAACTGATTCTGTTTTTCTTCATCAGCCAGACCCAGTTCTAACCAACGCTCACGAGGCAGTTTATCCAATTTCTCAGCTTCAATGCCGCCAGAAATCAGGACAGAACGGATACGGGCAAACAAGCCAGCTTCAAAGATCCGCAACTCTTCTGTCAGGTCTTTCTTAGCCTGACGCAGTTGCATCTCTTCGATTTCCAGAGCACGTTTATCTTTTTCAACGCCGTCGCGGGTAAATACCTGTACGTCGATAACCGTACCGGATACGCCATTTGGTACGCGCAGAGAAGAGTCTTTAACATCAGACGCTTTCTCACCGAAGATAGCACGCAGCAGTTTTTCTTCCGGCGTCAGTTGAGTTTCACCTTTAGGTGTCACTTTACCAACCAGAATGTCACCGCCAGTAACTTCTGCACCAATATAAACAATACCGGATTCATCCAGTTTGGAGAGTGCAGCTTCACCCACGTTAGGAATGTCAGCGGTGATCTCTTCAGGCCCTAATTTGGTATCACGAGACACACAAGCCAGTTCCTGGATGTGAATAGTTGTAAAGCGATCTTCCTGGACAACACGCTCAGAAACTAAGATGGAGTCCTCGAAGTTATAACCATTCCACGGCATGAACGCTACACGCATGTTCTGACCCAGCGCCAATTCACCCAAGTCAGTGGATGGACCGTCAGCCAGTACGTCACCGCGTTCTACTGGTTCGCCCAGAGAAACACATGGCATTTGGTTAATACAGGTGTTCTGGTTAGAACGGGTGTATTTAGTCAGGTTATAGATATCAATACCCGCTTCACCCGAATACATTTCGTCTTCGTTTACTTTGATAACGATACGGGATGCATCAACGTACTGAACCACGCCGCCGCGTTTAGCAACGGAAGTTACACCTGAGTCAACCGCTACAGCACGTTCCATACCTGTCCCTACCAGCGGCTTGTCAGCGCGCAGTGTAGGAACAGCCTGACGTTGCATGTTTGCACCCATCAATGCACGGTTTGCGTCATCGTGTTCCAGGAATGGGATCAAGGAAGCACCGACGGAAACCACCTGTTGAGTGGAAACGTCCATATATTCAACCTGTTCACGGTTGAATAAGCTGGATTCGCCATAGTTACGGCAGGTGATCAGATCTTCAACGAAGTGACCTTCATCGTCCAATACGGTGTTTGCCTGTGCGATAACGAAGTTACCTTCTTCAATCGCAGACAAGTAATGAATTTCATCAGTGACAACACCATCACGAACCAGACGGTATGGGGTTTCAAGGAAACCATACTCGTTAGTCTGCGCATAAACAGACAATGAGTTAATCAGACCGATGTTCGGACCTTCCGGGGTTTCAATTGGACATACACGACCATAGTGAGTTGGATGTACGTCACGCACTTCGAAGCCCGCACGCTCACGGGTTAAGCCACCTGGGCCTAACGCAGAAATACGGCGTTTGTGAGTAATTTCAGAAAGCGGGTTGTTTTGGTCCATAAACTGAGACAGCTGGCTGGAGCCAAAGAATTCTTTCACCGCGGCTGAAATCGGCTTGGCGTTGATCATGTCCTGAGGCATCAGGGTATCCAAATCACCCAGAGACAGACGCTCTTTAACCGCACGTTCAACACGTACCAGACCAACACGGAACTGGTTTTCTGCCATTTCACCCACGGAACGGATACGACGGTTACCTAAGTGGTCAATATCGTCGACTTCGCCTTTACCGTTACGGATATCAATGAGTTTCCTCATAACATCAATGATGTCATTTTTACTCAGAATACCGGAGCCTTCAACTTCTTCACGGCTCAATGAACGGTTGAATTTCATACGGCCAACCGCAGAAAGATCATAACGATCTTCTGAGAAGAACAGATTTTCAAACAGATTTTCTGCTGCTTCACGAGTTGGTGGCTCGCCAGGACGCATCATGCGATAGATCTCAACCAAGGCACCTAAACGATCATTGGTTGGGTCAACACGAAGAGTCTCGGAGATATATGCCCCGTGATCCAAATCGTTGGTGAACAGGGTTTCGATAGATTTGTGACCAGACTGGCTCAAACGTGCCAGCAGATCCAAAGAGAGCTCCATATTCGCAGCACAGATGATTTCACCTGTGTTGGTATCAATGTAGTCTCTTGCAACAACTTTGCCCGCGATGTATTCAACCGGAACCTCAATACGGTTCACTTCGTCTTTTTCTAACTGGCGGATATGACGTGCGGTAATACGGCGGCCTTTTTCAACATAAACTTTGCCGTTTGCTTCAATATCAAAAGAAGCCGTTTCACCACGCAGACGCTCTGGCACCAGTGTCATCTGGAGTTTGTTGTCACGAATTTCGAAAACAGTCTTACTGAAGAACAGGTTCAGGATGTTTTCAGTGCTGTAATCCATTGCGCGCAGAATAATGGTCGCCGGCAATTTACGGCGACGGTCAATACGCACAAACAGGTTATCTTTTGGATCGAATTCGAAATCTAACCAAGAACCACGGTAAGGGATAATACGTGCGTTATACAGCACTTTACCGGATGAATGAGTTTTACCCTTATCGCTGTCAAAGAATACACCAGGACTACGATGTAACTGGGAGACAATGACCCTCTCAGTACCATTGATAACAAAAGTACCGTTGTCAGTCATGAGTGGAATTTCACCCATGTAGACTTCTTGTTCTTTGATGTCTTTGACTGTGCCTTCCGGTGCTTCACGTTCATAGATGACCAGACGCAGTTTAACGCGCAGAGGTGCAGAATAAGTAACACCACGAATCTGACACTCTTTAACATCAAACACTGGCTCACCAAGACGGTAGCTAACGTATTGCAGCTCCGAACTGCCGCTGTAGCTCTGAATTGGGAATACAGAACGGAATGCCGCTTCTAAACCATTCTGGCCTTCTGGATCTTGCTCGATAAACTTCTGGAACGAGTCAAGTTGGATAGAAAGGAGATAAGGTACATCCAACACTTGTGGACGCTTACCAAAATCCTTACGAATACGTTTTTTCTCGGTATAGGAGTAAACCATAGGGTTCCTCAGCTCGCTGATCAGTGACCCACTCTGTCCGCCCTAAAGGACAGCTCTTTACGACACTGTTTTTTCGAACAGAAAATTGAATTATTTTCCGTAATACTCATTGCTATTACTCTTAAATCATTTCATTGCGCTACTTTACTACCGAGCTACCCGAGTGGATCGTAGCTGAGAACGCAGTATATTAAGTCGTCAATAGGAAAAAGTATTTGGGGGTTAATTAGCAGCCAAACAGTGGAAATGCTACTAATGCCCTACAGCGCAAAAAGGCTGGTGATTAAAAAATCACCAGCCATCAGCCTTTAAAGTCAGGCTGCTAACTCAAAACTGAACTTACTTGATCTCAACAGAAGCACCAGCTTCTTCCAGAGATTTTTTCAATGCTTCAGCGTCATTTTTGCTGATAGCTTCTTTCAGTGTAGCGTTTGGAGCGCTTTCAACCAGGTCTTTCGCTTCTTTCAGACCCAGGCCAGTTGCGCCACGTACTGCCTTGATAACGGCAACTTTGTTAGCGCCAATAGCAGACAGAACAACGTCAAACTCGGTTTGCTCTTCAACAGCTTCAGCAGCACCGGCAACTACAGCTACAGCCGCAGCAGCAGAAACGCCGAACTTTTCTTCCATTGCAGTGATCAGTTCAACAACATCCATGACGGACATTGTTGCAACTTTGTCCAGAATTTGTTCTTTAGTGATAGACATAACAAGTGTTCCTAAAATTCAGAAATAATTTATACGTTAAAAAGCAACGAAGGAAATTGGCAATTAAACTGCTTCTCTCTGCTCGCGTAACGCTGCCAGTGTACGAACCAGTTTGCCTGCAACGGCTTCTTTCATGGTTGACATCAGGCGTGCGACTGCTTCTTCGTAAGTTGGGAGTGTCGCCAGACGGTCAATATTGGCCGCGGAAATAAACTCACCTTCAAAGGCTGCTGCTTTAATCTCGAATGCTGGATTCGCTTTCGCGAACTCTTTGAACAGACGAGCAGCTGCGCCCGGATGTTCGTTAGAGAAAGCAATCAAGGTTGGACCAATAAACGCTTCTTTCAGGCACTCATATGCAGTACCTTCAACAGCACGGCGGATCAGTGTGTTACGAACAACACGGATATAAACGCCAGCTTCGCGACCTGCTTTACGCAGTTCAGTCATTTTACCTACAGTAACGCCACGGGAATCCGCAACAACCGCAGACAGCGCGCCTTTGGCTACTTCGCTGACTTCAGCAACAATCGCTTGTTTGTCTTGAAGATTTAGTGCCATTAGCTTCTTGCTCCTGGATTAACCGGGAAGAACCCGGAACTCACATCACTCATAACACCAACAAGGTGTCTGAGCTCTAAAACACGGTGAGCAGAATCCAGAAATAAATTTCATTTGGCTCTGTCACCGTCTACGCAGGGATATTAAGTAATCACTTACACCTGCGGTCTTGGACGGGGCTTGGATTAGGCCAAGCTCCAACCGAAAATTGTTTGTTTAGCTAATAAATAATCTATCAGCCAAACATAAGGCGCCAAATCTTAGACAAATCTGACGCCAAGGTAAAGCGATAATCACATTCAGTTCAAATTAAACTGAAGCGCTCAGACCAGACTGGTCAATCGCTACACCTGCGCCCATAGTAGTGGACAGGCTAACTTTCTTAATGAAAATACCTTTAGCAGAAGATGGTTTTGCTTTTTTCAGCGCAACCAGCAGAGCTTCCAGGTTTTCTTTCAGTTTGTCAGCGTCGAAATCAACTTTACCGATAGTGGTGTGGATAATGCCATTTTTATCGTTACGGTAACGAACCTGACCTGCTTTAGCATTCTGAACAGCTTCAGCAACGTTAGGCGTTACAGTACCTACTTTAGGGTTTGGCATCAGACCACGTGGGCCCAGGATTTGACCTAGTTGGCCAACAACGCGCATTGCATCTGGCGATGCGATAACAACGTCAAAGTCCATTTCGCCTTTTTTAACCTGCTCAGCCAGGTCTTCCATACCTACCAGTTCAGCACCAGCGGCTTTAGCAGCTTCAGCGTTTGCACCCTGGGTAAATACAGCTACGCGAACGGAACGGCCAGTACCGTGAGGCAATACAGTTGCACCACGTACGTTCTGGTCAGATTTACGAGCGTCGATGCCGAGATTAACAGCAACGTCAACGCTTTCTACGAATTTAGCAGTTGCCAGCTCTTTCAGCAGAACAACGGCTTCGTTAATGTCATACTGTTTAGTTGCATCAACTTTTTCACGAATTGTGCGCATGCGCTTGGTCAGTTTAGCCATCGATTAACCCTCCACTACCAGGCCCATGGAACGAGCAGTACCTTCGATTGAACGCATCATTGCGTCAACGTCAGCACCAGTCATATCCGCAGCTTTAGTTTCAGCAATTTCACGAATCTGAGCGCTGGTCACTTTACCAACTTTATCTTTATTCGGTTTGCCGGAACCTGATTTAACACCAGCGGCTTTTTTCAGCAGAACAGCAGCTGGTGGGGTTTTGGTAACGAAAGTAAACGAGCGATCGGAATAAACAGTGATCACAACAGGAATTGGCAAGCCTTTTTCAATGCTGTCAGTTTTAGCATTGAACGCCTTACAGAATTCCATGATGTTAACACCCTGCTGACCTAAAGCAGGACCTACTGGAGGGCTTGGGTTAGCCATACCAGCTGCAACCTGCAACTTGACATAGGCTTGTACTTTCTTAGCCATTGATAATTTCCTCTGTGTGGGTGATATCGCCTTGTTTAGAAGGCTCCCCTGTTATTTCAGCCCCGCCGCTTCAGGCCAGGCCACTAAAAACAAAAGGCGCGAAATTGTATGTTAATTTCACGCCTATTGCAAGCCAGCTAGAAGATATGCCTAGAAATTAAGCTTTCTCTACCTGACTGAAATCCAGCTCAACAGGTGTAGCACGACCAAAGATAGAAACCGATACCTTCAAGCGGCTTTTCTCGTAGTCGACTTCTTCCACAACACCATTGAAGTCTGCAAATGGACCATCGCTGACACGGACCATTTCGCCTGGTTCGAACAATGTTTTTGGCCGTGGTTTATCACCAACCTGCTGAAGACGATTCATAATCGCATCAACTTCTTTATCACTGATTGGTGCCGGGCGGTCAGATGTGCCACCGATAAAACCCATGACACGCGGTACGCTGCGAACAAGATGCCATGTTGCATCGTTCATAATCATTTGTACCAGTACATACCCAGGGAAGAATTTGCGTTCACTTTTACGACGCTGGCCGCTACGAATCTCGACAACTTCCTCTGTTGGCACCATCACTTCGCCAAAAGAATCTTCCATATCATGTAGTTTGATATGTTCACGTAAAGATTGTGCAACACGACCTTCAAACCCGGAGAATGCCTGTATGACATACCAACGTTTTTTTGGGGAATCCGACATCTTAGAACCTCAGGCCTGTAATAAATGAAACTAAACGCACCAGGATGCCGTCAAGACCCCAAAGGATCAAAGACATCAATGCAGTCACTGCCGCCACAATCAAAGTTGTGTGCAACGCTTCCTGGCGAGTTGGCCAAATGACTTTGCGCATTTCAACGCGGGCTTCACGGGCAAAAGCCAGTGTGGTTTTACCTTTAGCTGTCCAGAGCGCAACCGCTCCCGCAAGAGCAACAATAACAACAACCGCTATCGCGCGCAAAGGAAGGCTATACTCCCGATAAAGGTAGTTACCAACGATAGCAGCCGTTAATAAAGCTGCCACTAATAGCCATTTCATTACCTCAAGACCGCGCCTGCTTTCTTGAGCATCGCTATTCGCACTCATAAACCAACCTGTAACTATGATTTAAATAGATAGCCAGCTTGCCTCGCAAGAGCAAAACAAATCAGACCGAACCAAAAAATTTGAGTGATTGTATCTGACTTGGCACCATAATTCAGTATGACATTGTATATCTGAGAGATATATAGCCAATTCGTTGTATCAGAGCCTATCTCACCAATAATTAAAAACAACTATTGATGAGATAGGTTCTTATAAAACAACGTACAAAAAGGGCATCAGTTGATGCCCTTTTAGAGTAATCACATCAAAAAATTATGCGATAACTTTAGCAACAACACCAGCACCTACTGTACGGCCACCTTCACGGAT
>NZ_JAJAFX010000033.1:0-60899 GCF_025384845.1 Photorhabdus temperata
ACGACACCGGGTTATGCACGTACGCATACAGGTTCAGACCCCCTGCTAAGCCAATCGGGTCTGGATTCAGCCAGCGGCCTGCCCACGGCATATAGTAACGATAACCGTAATAGTACAGCCCGGTGGCATCTCGCTCTTTGCCCGAATAACGGTGGGTTTTATAATCGCCTTCAACTTTGTTCCGTGGTAACCAGCACGCCGTACCACCAAACGGGAAATATTCCTCCTCGCTAATCAATGCTCCCGTCTCATCCAGCTCCAGTTCATTTAAACTCAGCAATCCCATATAGCAATAGCGCCCTTGCCAGGTTTTGCCTTCCAGCGGGCAACCTTTACGCCATTGCAGCACCCTCACCCCATCCTGCGGCGTGATAACCTCCCAACTTTCCTGCTCTGTGCCATTCAACCAGCGACTACGCAGTTCCAACCCCGGTAAATACACCACCCGTTCTTCCTCCGTGCCATTCTGTGAACGGTTCATCTTGTATACCCGCATTCCACTGCCGTACAGGTAATCCTCTTCCCGTGTACTGCCACGTACACCACTCAACTGGTTACGTCCATCCCATATCAGTGTCTGAGTATCGCGTGGCAGCAGGTTTTGCAGGTTGCCGCAGGCATCAAAGCTGTTTTCTGCCCGTACAGAAGAAACCTCATCCACCTGCGCCACCCCTCGATTAGAACCGGCTTCCACCGTGATATCCCGCGTGAACTGAGTGGCTCCATTATGGCGGATACGTATCAGGTTGTTGCCTCGATCGTAACTGTAGTTACGCTGGTAGTTGACCCGCTGGTTTTCATCCTTTTGCTGACCGGAAGGATTTACCTGTTGCACCTGTTCACGACCACGGGCCGCAGTGAGTTGATACAACGTGTCGTAGTCATAGCTATTCCGTGGATTAACTTGCTGATTGTTGAAGAATCGCGTTTCTTCATGCAGGTGATCCACCTGAATAATGTTACCTACCGGGTCATAGTCATAGACAATGTGTTGCAGCAGCGTATTACCCCGTTTAGTCTCCACGCTGAGTAATCGTTGCGTCTGTAACTCATAGGTGTTGCGGGTAGAAATACCTGAGCCGGTTTCTTCCTCCCATACCTGCCCGGCAGCACTGTAAGTGCGACGGGCTATCAGTATTTGTTCCGGCGCATCGCCATTGGGTGTCAGCCCGCCAGTAGTCAGTTGCCCGGCCACATTGTAACGCTGCCAGGTCAAATGCCCGGCAGCATCGGTCTGATTTAACAGTTGTCCCTGCGCATTGCAGGCAGTGCGGGTAGTCCATCGTTGGGTTTCCAACAGGGATGACCAACCCGTGTTCTCATCCCCTTCATCTTCGCCGCGCCAGTACACTGGTGCTGTTTTATCTTTCAGTAAGCGACGCGACTGTTTAAGGATCACGCCCTGTAGTCCGACACAGTGTAGCTGCATACAGCCAGCAGTGTCGTAGTGGCGTACACACTGACCGCGTAGATTGTTTTGTCCGGCATCCGGCTCCTCTTCTCCATACACCAGACGTTCACGCACCTCAAACTCACCACCGTTGAGCTGTTCAAAATGAGCGCTCAGACGGCCAGGGCCTTTCTCCGGGAGTTCATACTGCCAAGTATGTACCGTGCCCCGGGCATCTTTACGCCAGTACGGGCGGCCTTCGATATCGTTCAGAGACAAACTCCAACCGGCATCAACACTGTCACTACGCAAAGGCGTGCCGCTGAGACTGCACTCCAGGCGGACGTTGGGTGTAGTTCCGTTGGCAAACAGGCGCGGGTCTCTGCTTTCGGTAGGATAACCGGCAGCATGATAGTAGGTCTGGGTGATGCGCTCATCAAGCGGCGTCATTGGATGAGAGTTATCCCCAGTCAAAGCCCGGTGATATTGCAGACTGCGGATGGGTAGCCCACGATTATCACACACACGCAGGGTTGGCGTTCCGGCATGTAGATCAGCTTGAAACATAGATGGCTCCTTATTGGTGGTAGTTCCGCAACGCTAACGGTAACAGACGACACGCCAGAAATTTTGTTGGCGCCTCTATGTAAATATAGACATATTATTGATTCGTGCAGTTTTTCATACACATTAGAAAATACATTAATTACTCTTCTCAAGATAAACGCTTTCCAATAGCATAAAGAAACTCTCCCTGCTTATTATTTTTTTACAAAAACCTTTTCCTAAAATACTATTTTATTCCTACCTTAAATTACCAGATAATAAATATAATTACTTGAAATCAAATAATTATATCAATCATGAATATAATATTAACTCTCAAATCATTAGAGGTTCTAAATTCTATGATGAAAATATATATCCTTGATTTCGAAACAGTAGTTAATTTTTCATATAAATATAATTGATTAATTTCAAACATAAGCTACGTTTTATCTTACCTATCTCAAGTTTTAACAGTGAAATCACATCATCACTAAGACCTTACTTTAAAAGAGGATTATTATGATCGACAAAATGTCTGATGAAAAAAAACCTCATGCAGCAGATGAACTCTATCTCTCTCCAGATCCAGGAACCAAAGATTTAAACGAGCCAGACAAAGTCTGGGGAGCGGGAGCCGCTGAAAAAACCTATGCCGCCAATGAGTTCGATCCTGCTACAGCGGACAAACAACTCTCTTATACCCCAGGAAGGGTGGCTAAAAACCTGTTTAATAATTATGAAGCTGATCCTGATTTTCTGGTATTTGGCTATCTCACTGACTGGGGGATTTATGACGGCCGCTATGGTCAATTTGCCGGAGATACCGACGTCGATTACACAGTAGGCGGGCGTGGCTCAGATATCATGCGTTTAAAAGATGATAACTACCCGCGTTATGACAAGATTATCGTTGGTTTCTCAGGGATTATTGGCGACGAAGGAGAACAACAAAGCAATATTGAAAAAGGCGCTATAGATTTTGCTATTGCTAAGGATCAGGACGACCTAATTAATCACCGGGGCAAAGCAACCTTCCTCGACGGTTGGGCAGATGTTCAAGCCTATCTGAATTGTGGATTTGCAGGCTGGGTACCGGGCGATCCTCCTGAGCTGTTTGACCCACATAAAGCACAGGGCGTTTTAGGCGCATTAGTTAAGCTTACTCAAGGCGCGAAACCGCCAAAAATTGGTTTAAGCTTGGGCGGCTGGACAATGAGTCAAGCATTCCACCACATCGCCAAGGAGCCTGAATCCCGCGAAAATCTGGCTGAAAGTCTGAAAAAGATTTTTGATACTTTCCCTATGTTTACTGATCTTGACCTTGACTGGGAATACCCCGGTGTTCCAGGTGCAGAAGGTAATGATTATGGGGACGAAGATGCGGAAAACTTCGCAGAATTAATTAAAGTAATTAAGCAAAAGTTGCCTGATATAAAAATCAGTATCGCGCTTAATGCCGAGCCAGGCAAAATGGCAAAAGCAAATGTCCTGGAATTGATTAAGGCAGGTGTTGAAGGGTTAAACGTGATGTGTTATGACTTTTTTGGCTCTCCATGGGCTGAAAGTCTGGCACACCATACCAATATTAAACGTGACCCTAATAACGATGAACTGAATTCAATGGAGGATGCGGTTAATTACCTTCTGGAGCTAAATGTTAACCCTAAAATAATTTTCTGTGGTTTTGCCGCTTATAGTCGTAATGCTCAACAAGCATACGTCACCAAATTATCACCACTGAGAGGCTTCTACACCCCACACGATCCTGACGAGGATAATACTTTCGGCAGCTTTGGCCCCGGCGTCACCGAATTTCCAGATCTACTGCGCAACTATCTAGACAGTGATCTGAAAGGTAAAAACGATTTTACCCTGTATACCGATACCGTTTCCGACGCAGACTTTTTATATAACGAAAACACCGGAGCATTTCTATCGATAGAAACACCTCGTACCGTGCATCGAAAAGCGGAATTTGTAAAAAATAAAGGGCTTGGAGGGCTATTTGTCTGGACGATTGATGCCGATAACGGGCTATTAGTCAACGCCGCCCGTGAAGGATTAGGCGCCACGCCTGTTGCTCCAGTCACTATTGACATGTCTAAATTTTACCATGTTGGGAGAGCAGAATTGAGTTCTCAACCAAGACGATCCCAACCTTCCTTTGTTACAAATCGCCATCAAAGTAAGACTGTATTTGCCAGAAAGAAATAAGTATCCGGGCTATATACCCAATAGATTTCAAGTTGCAGCGCGGCGGCAAGTGAACGCATCCCCAGGAGCATAGATAACGATGTGACTGGGGTAAGTGAGCGCAGCCAACAAAGCAGCAACTTGAAAGATGAAGGGTATAATAAGCAGGCTCGACTCATCATATTGAGTCGAGCCTTACTTATGCGTTATTTCAGTTTATAAGGTGAATTATGAACGATAAGACAACGCTCCAATCCAATAATCATGCTTCTCAGACTATTTCAACGCTTTTGGTGAAAACAATCCCAGCAGAAGCAGAAAATAGTTTAGCTACTCAACTCATCAACTTTGGTTATCAATCTGTTTTCGATATTATTCGCGTAGGAAAATCCCGTTTTCTTCGCCGCCATAAGCATCAGTTCTCTGGGCACGCAAGTGAGATTTATGATCGTGCACTCAGTTTTGCTACTCAACTCGTCCATATGCAGAGGGAACAAGGGCTACGCGATGGTGAATCGCTGCGTTTGAAACGCATTGCAGAGGGAAAACCTGAGCTGCCAAGTTATACTGACCTTTTTCCCGAACCCTGGGATAACTTCTGTCGTCCGGGCGCTCTGGAAGCGCTGAATTCGCCAATAAGTTATCTGCTTGAGCTTTATCTGTTTGCACGGCAAATCGAGCTGGATTCGACAGAAGGCGCGACAATGCTTGAACAGCGACGCCCTGACTTAGCCGAATTAATGCTGGATGCGGACAATACCTATCAGGAACTTCCGGCACTCAAAATAGTCAATGAAGTGCTCAGTTATTCCGCTGCAAACTATATCGATCTCACAGAAGATACAGGCAAACCGGTTAATCAAGTATTAGGTGAAACACGCTACCCCTTTACGTTGCCATTCAGCCTGCCGACAACGCAAATTACGCTGGGATTAGAGCAGAAAAAGACCTCGCTGGCTAAAATCATTCAGGCATTAAGTACCGAGATCCCATGGTTTAGTCACAATCTACCCGCAAATAAACAGAACAATACCTTGCTGGCAGGAACCCTGCTGAGTAAGGAGCAAATGGCATTGTTGAGCCAGCCCAGTCCATTTGCGCAGGTACATCTAACTCGCCCCCGCTTACAGGCGGTTTATCTTAGCGGCAGTACAACCGAAACCGTCACCGATATTGTTCTTTCTGCCCATGGTTATATTGTGCCGAAGCAAGACAATGTCAGTGGTCCAGACGAGCTCACATACAGTGAGATTGAACCTGCACCAGATAACCACGAGTTCATCACCGTCACCTGCACTAATCAGGATAAAAAGCCCATTACAATTAAGCTACGCGGTAAATCAGTACTCAGTTATCAGCGTATTAAGGCCCGGTTGCTCCCGTTTGATGATACGCCACCCTACCCGCGCCAGTTAGAACTTAGTTGGCATAACGAAGATAATCCCGACCTGGATCTTGCTGCCGGCCCTTATTTTGGTGAAATCAAGATCGAAGTTCAAAAGTGGTCAGAAAAGACGTCGGTACTGACCTTAACATACCGTTTCGCCATTGCCGGTGATGATATTGATGAAGATAAATTATTTCCCGAAGCCGCCGATTTCTTCTTAGAAAACTATGGTATTACCCTGCAACAAAGGCAAAAACTGGAAGAAATTTTGTTCTTCTCCGAACAAACTAAAGGCTCTGTTGAGGAGCTGGAACGTGCGTTCAGCCACGGCGATTATCATCCTACCGTGTCACCGAATGTTCAGTTTAAAAATACGATTTTCAGTAATGGACAGAGTCACGCCACATTCCCCACTCCTTATCAGTATGGCTCGGTATATCTGAATTCTGCCCACCCAGAAGCATTGGGTATTAACAAAACACGTCCCCGTAGTATGACAGCAATCACGGAATATCGTTTTGATCGATTAAACCGTCTGTTACGCCTGCAACGCTGGACAAAACTGCCGCATGATAAATTAGATTTGTTGCTTACCTCAGCTGCCCGGGCAGAAGGGATGGATAATTTAGAGCTGAATATCAACTACAATAGCCTGCGGGTTCTGGGCCTATTCCGTTATTTAAACAATAACTATAATTTGGCAGCCGAAGCCTTTGCCGCATTTATCTACCAGATTACCCCTTTCAATATCAGTTCTAATGTGCCGTTTTTCGATCAGGTATTTAATCAGCCTCAGCTGTTTGATATCCCAATGGCGTTGGACAATAGCGAATTTGACTATACCGCCCGCCGGGGTAGCGATGCCAGAACGGTAAAACAAATCTGTGCGGGTCTGGGAATTTCTTCAGCCACTTTTCAAATTTTAGCGCAACAAGTCGGTTCCGCATTCTCATTGCCGGAAAAACGGCTCATGCGTTCTCTGGATGTCATATCAGCATTTTATCGGCTGGTTATGATCCCCAGACTGTTTAAATTGACCCCAGAGCAAGGAATCATCATTGTTGATATTTTCTCCAAAACTAGTGGTTTTAATCCGCTACTGCTGGCGGGAGCACCCCGTTTAAGCCCACTGGGAGATGACGGAGAGTCAACAACGCAAATCGATAGTCTCGATATCATTCTCGCTATGGAAGAAATATCAGCCTGGCTATCACAGACAAAACTGACGCCGGAAGAGCTTAGTCTGTTTATTCAAAATCAGCGTTTGCCTATTGTCGCCACCGAAAGCAGCGCAGATTTCTTTGGCGGCATTGTCTCTGCCCTGCCGGAAAATCTTTTGACAGAACAAGACTTCCAAGGACCAGAAATTCCCGATGTCGGCGGCTGGATAGCAAAACTTAGCGAGCTCATTACCGAAGATGGTCTGGTGAAACCCCTACCTTTGGTCTGGGCACAGAGCGATGAAGAATATCTCGAAAAAACCATTACTGCTATAGTTGATGGGCTACCGTCTCCTCCAGATGATAAACAGCTTACGGTTACCGCACTGAGGCTTATTATTCAGCAATATAAAACTGCACAGGACAATTTAGTTTCTACCGCAGTTGCCAAGGAATACGGTGTTTCCCGCGATGCGGTTCCGCTGTTGTTGAGATGGGTTGGCAGCAGTGTAACAGAGCTGCTGGAGATGCTGAATCAACAGTCGCGCCGGTATAATGGACGTCTTCTTCATGCTCAACAGATCTCCGATGATCTTCTGCAAATTGCCTATAATCTGGCGATGAATGGAGCACTAATTAAACAACTGCGCCTGACGCCCCAATTACTATTCCTACGCCTGGCCGAACCAACATGGCTGAGTCTATCCTCTCCTACAGTTATGGAACCCGGACAAGGTGCGCCGTTGACGCTGAAAGAGATCTTTATATTGAGCCGTTATCGTCATTGGGTGACCTCATCATTACACACGGAAGATAAATTAATCGAATATCTGGCTTACGCCAATAATCCGCCAGTTAAACGTAATGACGAAGATATTAATCTCGATTGTGCAGAACTTCTGGCCGATATCTTAGGCTGGGATGCCAGTGAAGTAGAACAGGCATGTGAACAATTTACCCCGGCACGCGCTTGCAATATGGGGCAAATTGATTGGTTACGCCGTCTTCAAGCACTTTCACAACAAACGAAGCTATCCGTTTCACCGCTTCGTGAAACAGCCGCAATCACCCCCTCTTCCTCATTCGATCAGATCCAACATGTCGGCGAGGCCGTCATTGCGGCGACAAAATCCTGATCTTCCCGGAGAACAACAACGATGAGCGAAAATACGATAGAAGCAGGTTTGTTGGAAGCACAGCGAGATGCATTGGTGGACTATTTTATTGGTCAGGTAGTTGCCCATTCTCCCGCGATGGAGCCGCTACGCGACGACATTAAAAATGTGGATGATGTCTATGATTATCTGCTGTTGGATGTCATGGTCTCTGCCAAAGTCAATACTAGTCGGGTGGCAATGGCAACCAATACTTTGCAGCAATACATTAACCGCATCTCGCTAAATATTGAAAAAGGTCTGTTTATGACCGTCGAGGAGAGCGAGAACTGGCAAGAATTTGCCAACCGTTATAACTATTGGTCCGCCGACCGTATGCTAAGAACCTATCCGGAAAGTTATTTGGAACCGATGCTGCGGCTGAATAAAACGGAGTTTTTCTTTCAACTTGAAAGCAGTCTCAATCAGGGGAAAATTACCCAAGAATCGGTACAACAAGCCGTGCTGGGGTATCTGAATAACTTTGAGGATGTCAGCAATCTGGAAGTTATTGCCAGTTACGAAGACGGCGTAGACATCACCCGTGATAAATTTTTCTTTATCGGACGTACCCGAACCCAGCCTTACCAATATTACTGGCGCTCTCTGAATCTGTCTATTCGACATCCAGATACCGATGCGCTTTCACCCAATGCCTGGAGTGAATGGCGTTTTATCGATTTACCGTTGGGGGGAGTAAAAAGCGCGACGATACGTCCGATCTTTTTAAATAACCGCTTGTATATTGCTTGGGCAGAAAGCGAAGAAGTCACTCCTACGACAACAAATATTCGTCTACATGCAGACACAGAGGAAGCACCGAAAACCTACAACACTCAATTAAAAATCGCCTACGCAAAATACGATGGAACCTGGAGTGCTCCCAGTATTTTGCGGGAAGGAGAACTGCCCTATCAGATGACAGATATGGTTGCCGTGATGGATGTAATGCAAGGCGAACCAAAGCTGGCTGTTGTCGCCTTTACCCGTCTGAAGGGAATGGACGGGGGTCAGCCTTATGATTACGATTATTGTTTCGAATTTATCTGCGATACGTTGCTGGCAGAAATTACTGATCTGCCTAAGACATCGGAAAAATATGCTGCGGATCTGGTGTGGTATTACTCCCGAGAGCATAGAGATGAAGCTGGAGACCCCATACCTTTCCGCACCATGGTGCTTTACCCAGCAACACGTAATACCAAATTTATGATTGCAGGGGCAGGAGATGACCAAGGCGACGAAAAGTTGGGAAAAGGGACGATAAAACTGATTGTCGATTTTGCCTACGACTCCAGCACGGAACTGCAACTAACTGCTCGCTCAACTTTTCTCTACGGTTCCGATCCATATCATGACAACTTTGAAAATCTGGAGTTCTGCATCTGGCAAAGGAATACTGAAATTATCATTGATGAGTCTGGCAAGGAGAAAAAAGTTACTAAGGATACAAAATTAGCCTTTGAACCACTCACCAAAAACAAGCCCACACCAGATGTTGTATACCGTTTGGATCTGAAAGAAAACCTTTCCGTCACTTTAGTAGCCGGTATAAGTTTCACTGATGGTCTCGGAAATGAGAAAAAAGGAGGAATATATATCAATGACTATCGGGTCGGGATGTTGATCCGTCCGTTAGTTCAATTCAAGGAAGAACGCCAGGTTCAATACCTCTCCTTCGCACCGGATGATGATAAGAATACTCCACCGACTATTCGGCTGAACACTTTATTCGCTAAGGAGCTAATCAGCCGCGCCAGCCAGGGTATCCATCAGGTACTCAGTTGGGATACTCAACATATTAAGGAACTGCCTCTACCGCCACACAGTGGCATGACGGCCATCGACCTTGATGGTGCCAACGGTATCTATTTCTGGGAATTGTTCTTCCATATGCCGTTCCTGGTAGCCTGGCGCTTAAATATCGAACAGCGCCTTGAAGAAGCAACACAGTGGTTGCACTATATATTCAATCCGCTGGAAGATGCCGAACATCCAGATTTAGCCAAAGGAAAACCGCGTTACTGGAGCAGCCGACCACTGCTTGATCCCCCACCGAAATTTATGCGCAGCCTTACCCAGCCGACAGATCCTGACGCCATCGCCGCCAGTGAACCCATTCACTACCGCAAAGCGATTTTCCGTTTTTATTTGAAAAATCTGTTGGATCAAGGTGATCGGGAGTACCGCAAACTCACGCAAACTTCCCGTATCGTTGCCCGGCTCACCTATGCGTCGGCTAACAATCTGCTCGGCACCAGCCCGGATATTCAGCTCGCCGCCGAGTGGAAACCGCGAACGCTGGAAGATACAGCAACCTATACCAACACCCAAACACGTCAGTTGGAAATGACGATGACGGACACGCTGCCACTGCTACCTGTGGTGTGGGATTCTGCCGTTTCCAATCAACCCTCCGATTTATTCCGTAAGCCCGTCGATACGGAATATCTGACACTTTGGGAGGAACTGGCGCGGCGTATTTATAACTTGCGTCACAATTTAACGCTGGACGGGAAAGAGTACCCGGCAGGGCTGTTTGATGAGCCTATTAGCCCTCGTGATTTGTTGAAACAACGCTATCAACGCGTGGTTGCCAACCGTCAGGCTGGAGCTAAAAGAATGTCGATCCCCAATTATCGATTTGCCCCCGTGTTCAGCCGGGCAATGAGTGGTGTGGAGACATTAATTCAGTATGGTAATAGCTTCCTCAGTTTACTGGAACGCAAAGATAATCTGGACTTTGAGCGTTTCAGAATGCAGCAACAGTTAGGTTTGTATAGTTTCACTGTCAATCTGCAACAACAAACAATTGATATTAATCAAGCCTCTTTGGATTCGTTAAATATTAGCCGACGTGCCGCGCTTGAACGACAACAGCATTACCAAGCGCTATATGATGAAGATATCTCCAGTACCGAACAGCAAGTGATTTCGCTACAGGGCGGAGCAGCTGATGCGGTTATTGCTGCTCAGGCCATTTCTACCGCTGGCGCAGTTGCGGATCTCATTCCTAATATTTTTGGTTTTGCCGTTGGCGGCATGCAGTATGGTGCTCCACTAAGAGCCATCGCGGAAGGTATACGCATTGAATATGAATCCAAAAATGCGAAAGCTAACAGCCTGAGCGTTTCAGAAAATTACCGCCGCCGCCGTCAGGAATGGGAAATTCAGTATAAACAGGCTGAAATTAACGTTGAAGAAATCGATCAGCAAATTGCTATTCAGACCCGACAGTTGCAGGCATCTATCACGCAGTTAGCGCAAATACAAGCACAAAGGGAACACGATAATACGCTGTTGGAGTATTTTTCCCAACGTTTCACCAGTGAAAACCTGTACATGTGGATGATTAGCCAAATTTCCGCGCTGTATTTACAAGCGTATGACGCCGTGATGTCTTTATGCTTGTCTGCGGAAGCCTCCTGGCAATATGAAACAGGGAAATTTGATACGCAGTTTATTCAAAGCGGAGGCTGGAACGATCTCTATCAAGGTTTGCTGGTCGGAGAATCGCTGAAATTGTCCTTACTGCGCATGGATCAAGAGTATATGAAACAAAACGTTCGCCGGCTGGAGGTGGTTAAAACCATTTCATTAAAATCATTACTTAGCTCTCAAGCATGGGAAGCGGGTAAATCAACCGGTAACTTTAATTTCAATCTGGATTCTGAAATGTTCATCAGAGATTATCCCGGACACATTGATCGTCGCACCAAAACGGTCTCGGTTTCTCTGGCGACACTGGTCGGTCCCTATCAGGATATTCGTGCAACGCTGGTGCAAAATAGCAACAGCATTAACTTCATGGAAGATCCTGACACTATCGACTACTTACTTAACCCAGTTAAGTACGGCGAACCTCATGGCTTAATTCGTAATTTACAGGCCAATCAGGCGGTAGTGTTATCAACCGGTATAAACGATAGCGGCATGTTCCAGCTTGATTTCCAGGATGAGCGCTTCCTGCCTTTTGAAGGAACAGGGGTATTTGCTAACTGGACGCTAACGTTTGGTGATAATCAATCTGACCTGCTGGAAAAGATGAGCGATATTATCATTCATCTGCGTTATACCGCACGTTCTACCAGTGACAGCTTCACGAAAAAAGTCAGAGAACGATTGGCGCAGCACGAAGCGCAAAAAAAACAAGACTAACAGACTCCCACTTCCCACCTCATTAAATGAGGTGGGAAAAATATAAAAGGTAAAAAAGATGACTGATAACAGTAAATATCAATATACCTGCAAAAAAGTGATGTCCGATGCCAGTGAAAATATCGGTGCGCCGTTAACCGCCTGGAGCAACCAATCTGGTGGAGAAACTTATTACGTTATATTTGATGGTCAAGTCTATAAAAACACTTACTGGGTGGAACGCTGGCACATTCCTCAACGTGATAATACCCCTTCATACGAAAATGCCTGGAGCTGGGTACGTGCTGCAACAGCAGAAGAAATCGCTAAACATGGCAATCCTAAGGAAAGCACCGTTAAACCTATCCCCGGAGATGTGGCTATTTTAAAACCCGATGCACTCACAGAGGAGACTTATCAGAAAGAGGGCTATAAGCCCGATGGTTCAGGCACGAATCTGGCTTACACCTCTGCGCGGGTATGTCATTCTTTATACAACCAATATGAAACGGACAGAACGCGTCCTAAAGTCTCTGCCTATATTACTGACTGGTGCCAGTATGATGCGCGTTTGCCTCCAGCTTCAAAGGACTCTGACAAGAATGAAGATGGCCCTGGTCGCGGATTTAATCTGGCGGATATCCCTGCAACCGCTTATGACAGATTAGTATTCAGCTTTTTAGGTATTTATGGCGATAAAGGAAGCAAAAAAGACAGAATCAACCTGTCTGCTGAGGGTTGGAATAAACAATTAAGACCGGAAGATCCTCCCATTACATTCGGTCATATCGTTCCTGTCGACCCTTATGGTGATCTGGGAACTACGCGTAACGTCGGGCTACCCAAAGAAGATACAAGAGATGCCGGTCCTAATACCTTTTTGCCATTTTATAATCAGCAAGCCGCATCGGGCCTGCTCGGAGGGCTGCGTAACCTGCAACAACAGGCCAAACTGGCAGGACATCGTCTGGAACTGGCCTTCAGTATCGGCGGCTGGAGTATGTCCGGTTATTTTTCTCCAATGTTAAAAGACGATGCCCAACGCAAAACCTTTATTGACAGCATTGTTGACTTCTTCCAACGTTTCCCCATGTTTACCGCCGTCGATATCGACTGGGAATACCCTGGAGCCGCAGGTGAAGTGGGTAACGAGTTTGATCCGGAAAATGATGGACCTAACTACGCCATTCTCATTAAGGAGTTGCGTCAGGCTTTAGATCGGACATTTGGCACCAGTGCCAGAAAACAAATTACGATTGCGTCCAGTGCTGTCGTCGGCAAGCTGAAAAAATCCAACATCAAAGGACTCATTCACAATGGATTGGATAATATTTTTGTCATGACCTACGACTTCTTTGGAAACGGCTGGGCAAAACACATTGGTCATCATACCAATCTCTATTCTGCTCCTTATGCGTCAGACGATCCTAACCGCGATTACGATATTTCATCTGATGAAGCCATTAAATACCTTATTGAGGTTGAAGGCGTTCCCCCCGGAAAAATTCACCTTGGTTTTGCCAACTATGGTCGTTCCTGTATAGGTGCAGATCTGAAAACCCGTCAATACAACCGTAATCCAGATAATCCTGCTCCTGCTCTGGGTACGATGGAGAACGGCGCTCCTGAATTTTTCTGTTTGCTGAATAATCAGTTTGATTGTGAGCAACAGCTCGCATGGGCAAAAAATGGCTTTAAATTAATGACGGACACCGCGACAGACGCGGACTTTCTTTATAACAGCACAGGCGGACATTTTATCTCTCTAGATACCCCTCGCACGGTGTTCAAGAAAGGTATTTATGCAACGGAACATAAGCTGGGCGGAATATTCTCTTGGTCTGGCGATCAAGATTGCGGCCTGCTGGCAAATGCAGCCAGAGAAGGAGCCGGTTATATTCCGATTAAAGGTAAAGAGAAAATTGATATGGGGCCATTGTATAACCGGGGGGAACTTGTAGAACTTCCTGATGTTAATTCCCGTAAAAAGTAATCTCGCTTCATAAGCATAAATAAGTTTTAATCAAGTGCCGCTCATCACGATGAACGGCACTTTTTTATCCACTTAGATTAGAGCACACTATTAACATCATGAATTTTCCTGACATGCATAAATATCCATTTGAAATGCTAGTTTCACATCTGAAACAGCCCACGTCCGGGCGTAGGTGAAGTGTCGAGGATAATATTGAGCTTAGTAACTATGGTATTATTTAACATTCTCAAAAATATAAACTACACCGGCTTTGGACGTAGAGTCGACGCTCTCTGACGTTGCACCAACTACCAAACTCGTCCCCGCCTTATTCAGGCCGACAGGCCCACCAAAACCATTTAAATTGTCTGAAGGGTTCAAAATCTCCATAGGTGTTTCTATATTCCATCTATCATTCAGACAGGTATACACATACACCCTGGCAACCGCCCCCACTATCAGACGATCCCCCGCATCATTCAGTTTGAGAGAACCGCCAAAATATACGCCACTTGCAGGGGCCGAAAACTTAATGGGATTTTCTTTATCCCATATCCCATTCCTGCGCGTGTATTGAACCACAAGTAATGAGAAACAAAAAGAGATAGGGATTTGGCGAAAATAAACGGGAATTCGCGGATATAAATTCAGTGGTAGTGCGGTGTTGCGTGGGTATGGTAAGTTTATCCCTGCCCTGACGGGCAGACTAACTAAAATGAGAAAATTTTTGCAGTTGTTGCTTTTGTGCCACTTATTTTAATAAAACCAGGACTCGCCCTATCAGTCATTTAAAACATCTTTAAATACGCTTTAAAACATAGGCTACTTTAGCCTATGCTAACCTGCTTTGCTGCTCATCTTGTTGTGGTTTGCTGGGATGTGTTCTTTGTCATTGATAGACTCCAAAAATCTCTGTCGTTGTTCATCAGTTAAAGATGCATACAGTTGAGCAAACACCAACGAGTGGTTAGATACCCCCAGTTTGGCAGGCAGGTCTTCCGGCCAGGGGAATTGCGATTCTTGCTGAATGTCTGTCTGGGGTGGTGTTAGTAATGCGTTGATACCTTGCCTGAAAACCCTATCAATAACTGATTCTCTTTCCGCGGGAGTCATTCTTTCTAAAATCTCAGACCATGCTTGTTGTTGTTTTTGTGAAGGAGATAATTGTTCATTATGAGTTGCAGAAAAAACCGATTCGGCATTTTTAACCGAACAATCTTGACCTGTAGCTAACCACTCTAATGAAGTGTTACTTGCTTTGGCGAGAACGGCCAATCTGTCAATTGATGGATACGATGAACCATCTAAATAATTCCTAATTACCCTTTCAGACATACCGCAACGCTTTGCAAACGAATTAATAGACTCTCCTTTCATCGCTCCACGCAAACGCTCACCAAAATGGATTATTCGCTCATCTGGAATAATCCGATTCAGTTTATTCTCTTTATTGTCAGTTTCTTCTTTGTAAGAGCTCACCATTGAACTGTCCCCCTTGAAAAAGCCCTATAGAAATTAATTTGCAGAAAAAACCGAGATTGGCTTTACATTCGGTTTTTTCTGCCGTACATTCATACTCACACCGATAATCAATAGAGATTATCCGCACCGATAAACCTATAAGGATTTCACAATGCAGACAAGCAAGCAAGCAGATTGGCATCGTGCAGATATCCGCGCAGCCTTAGAAAAACGCGGCACAAATCTACGCACATTGTCTGTCAACGCAGGTTTAGCTAAGGATACTTTGCGAAATGCATTAACACGCCCTTGGCCGAAGGGTGAAAGAATTATCGCTCAGGCAATCGGGGTTGACCCGTCAGTCATCTGGCCGAGTCGCTATAACCGCTAACCATACAAAAGAAAACTACGGGAGCAATCCCCTTCATTTGGGAGTGTGAAACTGATGGATATTTGGGTTACTGCTAAAGAATGTATCGGTTTGCCAGGCTTTCCCAGCATGCAACATAACATTCGTGCAAATCTGGATAAGCTAGCAGGCGAAAAGCGTCGCACACGCTCAGGTTCAAAATCATTTGAATACCCGATAAGTTGCCTGCCGCCTGTCGCCCGTGCGGCGGTACTGAAAAAGCAAGGGGCGGTGGAAATCAACAATCTGCGTTTTGACATCAAAAATAAAAAACAGCAGGCAGAAACCTACTCGCGTGAGCTGCTTTGGCAGAACTGGAATAACGCGAATAACAACCAGCGTGGAAAAGCACGCCGGAAATGTGAGGTGGTGATAGCGGTCACGGGTTTGATTGATACCGGCATTGATACACTGACCGCATTTGATTCTGTCGCTGATGCGTTACAGGTTCCCTCCGCGAGCGTTCGGCGCTGGTACTACCTTGCGAAACCTTTTGACCGGACCGATTGGCTGGCAGCGCTGGTTGGCAAGCACGGACACAGTTTGACCACGCGCAAAAAGAAAGAGGCGGAATGTACGTCTGCTGCCTGGGATTTCTTGCTTGCTGACTATTTGCGCCCGGAGCAACCAGCGCTGCGCACCTGCTATGCCCGTCTTGAAGAAGCGGCAACAGCGCACGGTTGGACGATACCGAGTCTGTCATCACTGCGCCGCAAGCTGGAGCGTGAAGTACCGACCGAACAGATCGTGTTGTTGCGTGAAGGTGAACACGCTCTGATGCGGCTTTATCCCGCGCAAGAACGTACGGTGCTTGAACTGGATGCGATGGAATGGATTAACGGCGACGGCTATCAGCATAACGTTTTTGTTAAATGGTTTAATGGTGAAACTATCCGGCCCAAGACCTGGATTTGGCAGGATATCCGTACCCGTAAAATTCTGGCCTGGCGTACTGATGTGTCCGAGAACAGCGATAGTATCCGCCTGGCCCTGGCGGATGTGATCGAGCAATACGGTATTCCCAAACACATCACTATTGATAACACCCGTGCCGCTGCTAACAAATGGATGACAGGCGGTGTACCCAACCGTTACAGATTCAAGGTCAAGGAAGATGACCCAAAAGGTATCATCCCGCTTTTGGGCATTCAATTGCACTGGACCAGTGTGCTGTTCGGGCGTGGACACGGACAAGCAAAACCGATAGAGCGTGCATTCTCTCACGGCGGCTTAGGTGAAGTGGTCGATAAACATCCGGCTTTAGCGGGGGCGTATACCGGCGCAAACCCGATGGCAAAGCCCGATAATTACGGTGACCGGGTCGTGGATGCCGAAACATTTTTAAATGCGCTGGCAGAAGGGATCGCTTTTTGGAACCGTCGGCCTGAGCGCGATACAGAGGTATGTCTTGGGAAATGGTCGTTTGATGATGCGTTTGAACAGAGCTATCAGGAAAGTACCGTACGTAAAGCTACCGCCGAGCAGCGCCATTTACTGTTGCTGCCGTCTGAATCAGTCACGGTCACCCATGGCGCATTTACCTTAAATGCCGGCGGCAAAATACAGTCACGTAAAAACCGGTACTACCACGAGCAGTTGCTGGGGATTAAGCCCAACAAAATTGTTATTCGTTTTGACCCGGCAGCACTGCATGACTCCGTGCTGTGTTACACGCTGGATGGCCGGTTTATTTGCGAAGCCTTGTGTATTGAGAAATCCGGGTTCGGGGATTCTCAGGCTGCTCGTGAGCATGACCGTAACCGGACACGCTTTGTTAAGCGCACTAAAGAAGCCACGGCTGCCCAGCGCCGCATGACCGCGCTGGAAGTGGCGGAACTGATGCCGGAAACCGTGCCGCCCGCGCCACCGGAAAGCCGCGTGGTGGAGATTTACCGCCCGGTGGGGAATACCGTGCGCCGGGTAGTGGTGGATGAACAGGCCGAGCCGGACACCGATTATGACTATGCCTTTGAAAATGCGGTTGCGCAGTTGCATGAGCAACAACAGAAAAATGCAATTTAGGAGAATACGATGACCAATATTATAGCGTTGACTCAAACACAAACAGAGCTGGCTGACGTTCGTGCCGCTATCCGAACCATTGTTGAAAGTGACGGCCTGACTTACAGCAATGTCGCCCGTGAAAGCGGCATATCCAGTACCGCGTTATCTCAGTTTATGAATGAAAGCTACAAAGGGGATAACAGCAAAGTTGCCGGCCAGCTGTCTGTCTGGCTGGAGAACCGCAGCAAACGCACCAATGAAATGCCCGCAGCCCCGGATTTTGTCCAGACGAAGACTGTGCGGCAAATCTGGAGCGCGTTGCAATATGCCCAGCTGGCGCAATGCATCAGTGTGATTTACGGCAGTCCGGGGGTGGGTAAGACCAAAGCCTTGCAGCAGTTTGTTGCTGAACGCCCTAACGTGTGGCTGATAACCGTGTCACCCTCCCGCGCCAGCCTGAGTGAATGCCTGTACGAACTGGCCCTGGAGCTGGGTCTGGGAGATGCGCCACGTCGGGCGGGGCAATTGGGGCGGGCAATACGCAGAAAATTGCGCGGTACATCGGGGTTATTGGTGATTGATGAAGCCGACCACCTTGATTATCCGGTGCTTGAGGAGTTGCGCATTCTTCAGGAAGAAACCGGTATTGGTCTGGCCCTAGTCGGTAATCATCAGGTCTATGCCAAACTCACCGGCGGCAGTTCCCGCAGTGTGGACTTTGCGCGACTGTTTAGCCGAATTGCGAAAAAAGTCGCCATCCTGAAAACCAAAAAAGATGACGTTACCGCCATTGCGGATGCCTGGGGGCTGGGCCAACAGGAACGCGCATTAGTCCAACAGTTATCAGAACGCCCCGGCGCATTGCGTACCGTATCTCATACCCTGCGGCTGGCAGCGATGTTTGCTAAGGGCAATAACGAATCACTGGCGGAAAAACATATCCGCGCAGCAGTCAAAGATTTAGAGGGGGCGACATTATGACAAAGGATTCTCTGGTTTCGGCATTCAATAGCGTGGGTGATGCGGTATCCGCGCTGACAGAACAGGGTTTTACTGTGATGAGTATCATGATACGGGATAGCGCGCCGCGTATTCAAATTGCCCGCCATCAGCATTGTGAGCAGTTAATTCGTAACGGCAAGGCCACTTACCGATACTTGGGGCGTAATTGTGATTATCGGCAGGGGATGTTTGTCCATAAAGGTTGTCAGGTGTATTGGTCAGAATCATTACATTAATCATTAGGGGGATGTATGGCTGTTAAAATCGAAATTGTCATTACCACGCATCAGGGGAAATTAATGCATGACGTTAAAGCGTCAGGCGGTGCTGTCTACACAGCCAATGAAAAACAAGAGGTCATGGCGCTGGTACAGGTTATTAAGCATTACCTTGCACAACAATACGATTTATGTTTTCACACTCAGGAGGTTAATCAACATGTCCACTAAACAATACACAACACAGCAGGCCCCGGAAGGTTATTGGGTTGATGCTAAAGGTGTTTTAACACCGGTCTCTATTATCCGTGAAATTGATAAAGAGCGGGACAGGCTGGTCGGGGAAATCGTCGAGCAGGCCATTACCGTTAGCTCTGCATTGGCGGAACTGAAGCTGCGGGCGTTTGCTGATATTCAGGCATTTATTGACTTGTCAGCAGAAGCGTATGGCGCAACAAAAGGCGGGAAAAAAGGGAACGTCACGCTACCTTGCTATGACGGGCGCTTCAAAATCCAGCGGGCAATACAGGACCGTATTGCGTTTGATGAGCGTCTGCAAGCGGCGAAGGAGCTGATTGACAGTTGCCTGGCTGACTGGACAGAGGGTGCGCGTCCTGAAATTCATGCGCTAATTAATCAGGCGTTCTCCACCGATAAAGAGGGCGATATCAACACCGGTCGCGTTCTGGCACTGCGTCGGCTGGATATTGACGATGAGCGTTGGCAACAGGCAATGGTAGCTATCGGCGAAGCGTTGCAGGTTATCGGCAGTAAATCCTATATTCGGGTTTATGAGCGCGTCGGTGATACTGACCAATATAAACCGATATCACTGGATATCGCTGGAGTCTGATATGAAAGCGAAACAGTTTAATCAACGTTATCGGGTTGGAGCCAGTTTTATTTATCAGCCCAATAAAATATTACGCGGTGGAACACCAGTTAAAACAGTTGATGAAGCGAAAGATTTAAAAAATTGCACGGTAGTTGAAATTAGCATTGAGCCTTATTTTGTGAGAACGGATTATTTAACTCCGGCGTAATTTAATTATCTGTTAATTCGTTTTAATTAATTGGCGTAAACCCGCCAGGACAGGTTTACGCCAAATTCAGAAAATAAGGAAAACCCAATGATTGATAAATCAAACTGGAAAGAAATCGAATGTGAGCTTAAGGGATTGTTTTGTCACGTTAATTTTAAGTACCAGGATACTGTCATTAGTATTGTTCGGGAAAGAGTGAGTGAAAGCAGAAGTAAGCTTTTTGTGTATTTTAATCATACTCTGTGTGTTGATTGGGGGTATGAAGAATGTGATAAGTATAACCCGCTCACCAAATTATTTTGGCTGACAGTGGCAAAACCGCTTTATAGCAAAACAAAAATTGCAGAAATGGAAAAAATAGCAGGGAAGCGTAATCTGGCAAAGAAATTCCCTGAGGTATATAGCAATCAGACCTCTCTTTCTCCGATATTTGCAAATGCCAGCCAGTTGATCCGGCAATACAAAAAGATTGATGGTTTAGAATGGGTTAATGAACGATGAATAAACAACAACTGATCCGCCTTATTCATATCGCCAAAACCAAACTTAAGCTTGACGATGACACTTATCGCGCTGCGCTGGCGTCAACGACGGGCAAAATGTCGTGTTGTGATATGTCTCAGGCTGAATTAAAGCAGGTGTACGCTGCATTTGTTGAACGGGGGTTTAAACGTCGTTTTAAACCCCATCACCAACGGGTTAAATCGGATTCAACAGGCCGTGTACGCACGGCAGAAATCAGCAAAATTCGGGCCATCTGGATCACTATGCATCAGCAAGGGTTTGTTCATGACGGCTCAGAGTCAGCACTGAATAAATTTGTGATGCGTCAAACAGCTAAAATCAATGGAGAAGGGGTTGCGGAAGTCGGCTGGCTGACGCCAACACTGATTTATCCGGTTATTGAGAGTTTGAAAAAATGGCATCTCAGGCTGATGACAGAAAGCATGGTAGCCCGCAAGCAACCACTGCCAGAACGCCGGGGATACGATGCAATATGTCACGCCTTTAATATGGGGAAATCATCATGAAAATAGCCCGTTGTCCCATTTGCCACTCTGACTGGCATTTAGAGGCGTTATGTGAAGATGACGCCAGCCGTCAGTTACTGAAAATACTGGCGGAATTGCCGGGCAGTTGTGCCCGGCATCTGGTGGCCTATATTGGCCTGTTTCGCCGTGAGAAACAAAACCTGTCCAACAGCCGGGCATTAAAGCTGGCCGGGGAAGTGCTGGCGCTTTACAAACCCGGTCGGGTGTTAGCTCACGCACTAAGTGAAACCGTCGAACGTATCCGAGAAAAGCGGGCACAGGGGGACAAGAAACCGTTATCCAATCATAACTACCTGAAAACCGTCTATCAGTCAGCCGAACAGGTTTTTGCCCAAGGTAGCAATATCAATACACGAGAACGGCAGCAAGTTTCAGGCTCTGACAGCCGTGATGCGTATTTTAAACAAATGCAGCAAATGGGTGTCGATATTACTAAATTATCAGGAGGTGCCGAATGGTTAACAAAACAGGCGAAGTAAATTTATCACTCTTTGATGATGATCATGCTGAACTGGGACAACTCTTGGACAGATTAAATGATATCCCCTTTGCAGAGTTGCAAGGTCGCTGGCCGCAATTGCTGGCGGATATGGTTGATCTGTTCAGCGCTGAATTGCAGCGGCAAGGGCAAGAAAAAACGCTATCCCATTTATCCAGCAGTAAACTTGTGGGTGCTTTGGCTCATTATTACGGTGGGCGTGCGGTTTACTTGCCCACTGGAGAGACCCTTAAAGCCGCACTGAGGGACAATCAGTTATTTGATGAGTGGAGTCGTTCTAAAGGGGGCATAGATAACTTGGCAAAAAAATATGCGCTCACGCATTCAACGGTTTATGCTATTCTACGCCAACAGTTGATGCTACATCGAAAACGTTATCAAATTGACTTACCTCTTAGATAAGTAAGGACGATCATGAAAAAACGCCTCTTCCTGTTAACATGTTTAATATTCTCTTTTTCTTGTCATGCGGCTCAACTTCCTGCTTTTGACACTGTGAAGAAAAATTTAGATGTCTATGGTTTACTAAAAGCCAGTGAGTGGAAATTTATGGGGGACACTAAAAAAAATACACATATTGCTATTGTTGATGGAAACCAATATTGGGCTAATAATAGAGCTATAGCCGCAATATTTAAGTTAACAGGCAATGAACAAGTATTAGAAAAAAAGTTAATGGATACGGCTGTTTTGTGTGTTCAGTTTTCTAAAGCTGTAATCGAAAACCTCACTGAAGAACAAGGTAAAGAATTACTCGCAACGATGGCCGCTGCAACTAGAGTTGAGGGTAGGCAAGTATCTACCTCTGTTAATTCGTTTCGATATTACACATCCATTGATAAAGGAACGAGTGATATTGTTTTTACCTGTGGTATTAGCCAGGGTGATTTTAATTAACAATCATTCTGACTATTGATTGATTTTTGTTTGACTCCCCACAAACCCACCCTCTCCCCGCCCCATAAGATGATGAGCTACCGACTATTCACAACAGGTAGCCATCATGACTTACCGTTACAGCGTTTCCTTTATCCATGCTATCCATTACTTATTGCCCGTGGAAGGCGGCTATGTCAATAACCCCCATGACACCGGCGGCCAGACAAAATTGGGTATCAGTCAGCGCAGCTACCCTCACCTCAATATTGCCGCATTAACCGAAGACGACGCCACCGAAATCTATTATCGGGATTTCTGGCTGAAAGCCGGTTGCGATAAGTTGCCGGCAGGTATCTCACTGGCGGTGTTTGATGCCGCCGTTCAGCACGGGATAAAACCCGCCGTACAGCAATTACAACGGGCGGTGAGTGTGCGGGATGACGGCGTTATCGGCCCTGACACACTCAATGCCATTGAAACCTTTGCGCCGCCATATCTGTTTATCCGGCTGCTTAACCGGCGTGCACTGACGTACGCCCGTATTATTGCCGTGAACCCGACACAAAAAGTCTTTCTGGATGGCTGGTTTAACCGCCTGGATAAGCTGACATCCGCCGTGTTAGAGGTGTTGTGATGCTGCCGCCGCCAATTTCAGACCATTTATTAAAAAGACAAATTGCTGAACTGCGTAACCCCCGCTATCTCAATCTCTATGAAGCCGGGCGGGAACGTTGTTTACAGCAGGCATTGGCCGGCAAAGATATCAGCGACATTCCAATCTATAGCCATAACGCCACTTATCAATCGCTATTTTGTCGTGGATGGCAATCCGTTTCTGCTCAAGATATCCGCTTATTGCGGGCTGAACGCAACCGGAGGCCGGTATGTTAGCGCACTTAAAGCAACTTATCAGCAACCCGGCCACCGGTCGCCTCTCAACCTCTGATACCACCTTATTTGGGGCATTTATTGCCAGCACAGCGGTTTTATTGTGGTGTGCGCTCGCCGGCAAGATGGATGAATATCTGTTCGTTGGCTACCTCGCCGCGTGGGTCACGCATTCTCAGGCATCAAAACAAGCCGCCATTAAGCGTGACAGAGAAATAAATGTGACAGAAAACCGCGAGGTGTTTGCCCGTGATTAATCCTATCCGACGTTTCCGACACTATGGCAGCATTGTCTTGTTCTGCGGTGTGGGTTTTTGGCTATGCGGGGTGGGTTATAAGCTCGCTGAATTACGCTTACAGCCCAAAATAGACCAGGAAATTGAAAACCGCAAAGAGGCAGAACTGTCTTTTTATCGGGCACAAAAAGCCACCGCCGAATTAAACGCCGGCGCACTGCATGATTTGATTGAAAAACAGCAGGCACAGCAACATGCAAACGAAAAGATATCAAATGACTTATACGCCGCTATCACACGCTTATCGCAAGCCACACAGCGTATTGAGCAAAGTATTCCTGATGCCCTTAGTCGCGATGGGAGTGCTTACACCGGTATTGGCCCTGACGGGTTGCGGCTCTACCAAACCGCTCTTGGTTACCACTACGCCGCCCCTGGTGATTTCAGCCTGCCCGGCCATTCCTCCCCAGCTGTTACAACTGCCCGCGAAACCGCCGATGCCCCGTTCCGGGGAGCCTCATGCGCTGCTGACTCATGCCGGCCGGTACGGCCAATGGAGCCAGGAACTGGAGCAAAAGCTCCTGGCCATCAAAGCCTGGGCGACCCAACAACAGGAAAAACAAAATGAGCAGACTGATTGACCGGGCGTGTGAGTTAGAGCAACGCCAGCGCGCATTAGCCCTAAAAGCCCATGTTGAGCGCCCGGTTCAGGCAGGGAACGGCATTTGCTGTCACTGTGGTGAGGAGATTGATCCCGCCCGGCTTGCCATCAATCCGGCGTTTGAGCGCTGTATTGACTGTCAAAAACAGGTTGAATTATGGGAGAAAAAATTCAGTGCTGGCATTTCTTAAAGAGAACTGGTCGATGGTGTGGGCGGCGGTCACGGTCACCTTTAACGTGGCGCTGGTGTTGCTCAGTAAAACCTACGCCAAACGTGATGATGTTGAGTTACTCAAAATGCAAGTACGTCAGCTGGAAGGTTCATTGTCGACTTTACCGAATCAGAAAGAATTACACGCTTTGCAGCTGGAGATGGCGAACCTGCGCGGCGATTTAAAAGCCGCCTTGCCGGAGCTGCGTCAGTTACGCCATATGAGCGATTTGTTATTGCAAAATGAATTAAAGGAAAAGAATTAATGTCATCCATGCGTGAAATTTTAACGACCGACCAGCGATTGGTGATTTTGCGGTCGCTGGTTGAGTGTGGCGGTGATGCCAATGAATCGGTATTACAAACCTGTCTGGATGCTTACGGCCATCGGGTCAGCCGTGATGTGGTGAAGTCACATTGCCACTGGCTGGCCGAACAAGGGCTGGTTTCAGTGAACGATGTCTCCGGTTGCCTGGTCATGACCTTAACCGGGCGTGGCGCGGATGTGGCAGAAGGTCGCAGTACCGTACCCGGTGTAAAACGACCACGGCCAAGGGGATAGTCATGAGTGATAAGCGTACCCGTGGCCGGCCATCCAAGATTGATTTGTTGCCGCAGCCCATCCGGGACCAGCTGCACAGTTTGTTACGTGACAAACGTCATACCCAGGAAGACATCCGCGCGGCGGTTAATGAGTTGATTGATGAAGAAGGCTTACCCGATGCGCTGAAAATCTCCCGGACGGGTCTGAATCGTTATGCCTCCCGGATGGAAACCCTCGGTGCCCGTATTCGCGAAGGGCGGGAAATTGCCGATGTGTGGGTCTCCCGTCTGGGGTCTGCCCCCTCTTCCGACGTGGGGAAGCTGTTGCAAGAATTTGTGAAATCCCTGGCCTTTGAAACCAGTATGAAGTTGGCCGAGGGGGATGAGCCGGTTGAACCGAAAGCCTTGTCTCAGTTAGCCCTGGTCGCCGCCCGGATTGAACAGGCCGCCATGACCAGCACCAAGCGGGAAAAAGAAATCCGGGCCGCGTTTGCGGCGGAAGCCGCAGAGCAGACAGAAACCCTGGTCAAGCAGGCCGGTCTCACGGCAGAAGCGGCGGCAGAGATCAAACGTCAAATCTTGGGGATTGTTTAATGTTGGCACAGGAATTAAACCCGGCGACGGAATTTATTATCAGCGCCGTTAACGATGAGACGTTTGATCCCAATGCGGTGCTGCTGGGTTATCAAAAGCGCTGGATTGCCGATGAATCGGTCTTAAAAATGGCGGAAAAATCGCGGCGGACCGGATTGACCTGGGCTGAAGCGGCCGATGCGTCACTGACCGCCGCCAAAGCCCGTGACGCCGGCGGCACAAACCATTTCTATATCGGTTCCAATAAAGAAATGGCGCGGGAATTTATTGATGCGGCGGCGATGTGGGCTAAAGCTTACGGACTGGCGGCGGGTGAAGTCGGTGAAGAAGTCTTCGAGGATGAAGATAAAGATATCCTGACATTTGTTATTTACTTTAGCAGCGGGTTTAAAGTCCAGGCATTATCCAGCAATCCGAAGAACCTGCGCGGGATGCAGGGGAATGTCACGATTGATGAAGCCGCTTTCCATGAACGGCTGGCCGAAGTGCTGAAAGCCGCGCTGGCCTTGACCATGTGGGGCGCAAAAGTGCGCATTATTTCTACCCATAACGGCAATGAAAACCTGTTTAACGAGTTGCTCCAGGATTCCCGCGCCGGGCGTAAACGGTATTCTGTTCATACGATTACGCTGGATGATGCTTGCAATGACGGGCTGTATAAACGTATCTGCCAGGTTTCCCGGCAAACCTGGTCGCAGGAAAAAGAAGACGAATGGAAAGCTAATTTACTCAAAGACACCGCGACGGAAGAAGATGCACTGGAAGAATATTATTGCGTGCCGAAGCAAGGCAGCGGGGCCTATATCCCCCGGGTGCTGATTGACCGTGCAACCGATGCCCAGTGTGTTGTTGTCCGTTTTGCTATGCCCAGGGGCCATATGACCTGGACAGAAGACGAGCGTAAAAACACGGTGTTGACGTTTTGTGAAGAGACGCTGTTACCTGCATTACAAAAACTGGATCCTGATACCCGCCATGCTTTCGGTCAGGATTTTGCCCGTTCCGGCGATTTATCGGTCATCGGGGCCGGGAGTATTGAGCAGGACACCCGCCGCATTCTGCATATCACCGTTGAACTGCATGATGTGCCTTATAACCAGCAACGCCAGATAGCCTTTTTTATGATTGACCGACTCCCCCGTTTGGTCGGGATTGCCATCGACTCGACAGGGAACGGCGGTTATTTAGGGGAAGCCGTGTTATTGCACTACGGTGAAAATATGGTCGATGCTATCCATATCACCGATAATTTCTATCGTGAATGGTCACCAAAATACAAGGCGCTGTATGAATCCAATGACATCCGTATTCCTAAAGATGAAGACATCATTGCCGACCAGCGCCAAATCCAGAACATCCGGGGCGTGCCCAAAATTGATAAAACCCGCCGAGCCGGGACCGACGGTAAAAAACGTCACGGCGACAGTGCCGGGGCTTACCTGATGTTTACCCGCGCGACCTATATGGAGGGACAAATGATTGACTTTATTCCGCTGCCGGGTAAACACACCGCGGCAAATGACGACGACGATTTACCGACCTTTGAGCGAGGCTGCTGGTGAAAATATTAAACAGGTTAGTGGATGCAGTAGGCCGCCGTTTCTGGTTTAAGCCTGATATGCAAACGCAGGATGATGAGTCCCGTGTGTCACAGTTGCGCCGATACTACGGTGATCATCCCGTGAGTGGGTTGACGCCCGCCCGCGCGGCTGAAATTCTGGTTGAGGCCGAACGCGGGCAACTTCACGCGCAATGTGAGCTTGCCGAAGATATGGAAGAAAAAGACGCGCATTTGCAGTCTGAATTAGATAAGCGCCGGCGGGCTATCCAGTCGCTTGACTGGACGATTAAGCCGCCGCCCAATGCCAGCCGGGAAGAAATCAGCGACGCCGAGCTATTAACCGAAATCTTATTAGATGCCAGTTGGTTGCCGGGTTGTCTTTTTGATGCCACCGATGCCATTCTGAAAGGATTTTCCTGCCAGGAGATTGAATGGGAAAATGCCGGCGAGCTGATTATTCCGCGTGCGGTGGAATGGCGTGATCCTGCCTGGTTTCAGACGCCACAATATGAACGTAATCAGTTGCGCTTACGCAACGGGACAGCCGACGGAGAGGATTTACAGCCGTTCGGCTGGGTACAGCATATCGCCAAATCCAAATCAGGCTATCTTGCCCGGACGGGGTTAATCCGCACCCTGGTCTGGCCGTTTATCTTTAAAAACTATTCGGTCAGGGACCTGGCTGAGTTTCTGGAAATCTACGGTCTGCCTATTCGCGTCGGACAATATCCGGCGGGTGCCACCGACAAAGAGAAACAAACCCTGCTTCATGCCGTCATGTCTATCGGTCACAACGCCGGCGGAATTATTCCCCGCTCGATGTTGATTGATTTTAAAGCCGCCGCAGACGGCACATCAGACCCGTTTATGGCGATGATGAATTGGGCTGAATTGAGTATGTCTAAGGCCATTTTAGGCGGCACCCTCACCAGTCAGGCCGACGGTGCAACGAGCACCAACGCCCTGGGAAACGTACATAATGAGGTCCGTTTCGAGGTGCGCACCAGTGATGCAACGCAACTGGCCGCCACACTCACGCGGGATCTGGTGTTTCCTTTATATGCCTTGAACTGCAAATCATTCGATAATCAGCGGCGTAAACCGGTGTTTGAGTTTGATCTGTCCGAGCCGGAAGACGTGAGCGCCTATGCCGCGGCATTACCCGGCCTGGTCGGTCTGGGGATGAAAATTCCGGTGCAGTGGGTGCATGATAAACTGCAAATTCCCGTGGCAGCGGATGATGAAGCCTGTCTGAAAGCACCGGTGCCCCCTGCAACCCCGGATTTCTCTTCCGCCTTCTTAAACGCTAAAACCGGATGGACCGCATTAACGGCGGAGCCGGTGACCTCAGTCAATACCCTGCCGGGCGCAGTGAGTGGGCAGGAATGGCAAAACACCGTTGATCCGTTGTTAACCCCGATCATTGAGGCGCTCACGACCGGCGGTTATGAGGCGGCAAAAAATAAAGCGTCTGAACTCTATGCTGAAATGGATGATGAACAACTGGCTGATATGTTACATCGGGCGATGTTTGTCGCCGAACTCTGGGGGCGTCTGAATGCCACAACCGGTTGATTTAGGTATTGCCGCTAAATTAGAGCCAAAACTGGCGGTGGATTATTTTCGTGCCAAAGGCTATGACGTCAACTGGAACTGGCAGGAAACCGATGCTGCTGCCCATGCGCGGGCGTTCACCGTGGCAAAAGCGGCGCGGATGGATATTCTGACGACGATTCGTGATGAGGTGGATAAAGCGCTGAGTCAGGGCACCCCCGAACGCGATTTTATTAAAACCCTGAAGCCTCGTTTGCAAGAACAGGGTTGGTGGGGTAAGCAAATTGTTGTTGACGGTGACGGTAATACGGAAACCGTCCAGTTAGGCAGCCCGGCCCGGCTGGCAACGATTTATCGCACTAACCTGGCGACCGCGTATCAGGCCGGGCGATATCAACAGCAACTGGCGAGCACCGAGACCCACCCTTATTGGCAGTACATTGCCGTCATGGATAACAATACCCGCAAAAGCCATGCGGCGATGAACGGGCGGGTGTTTCGTTTTGATGATCCGATTTGGAACACACTCTATCCGCCTAATGACTGGGGGTGTCGCTGCCGCGTTCGCGCACTGACTGCCGCCCAGGTGAAACGGATGGGGTTAACCGTGGAGTCCAGTCTCGGCGCGGTGAGTACCCAACTTGTTGAGACGGGGGTTGACGAACGGACGGGGGAAATTTATCAGTCAGAAGTCACGACGTACCGCAATGGCAAGCAACGTATGACCACCGGCGCGGGCTGGTCAAACAATGCCGGGCAATTGGCAATGGGGTCGGATATCAGTATTGCGCGTAAGCTGATTGCGTTGCAAAACCGTGAACTCCGTCAGCAGGTTATCCAGTCGTTAAATAATGCGCCGGTACGACAACAGGCGTTCGCGCAATGGGTCGGCCAGGTGCTGACACAGCGGCGCCCTGGTAACCATATTCAGCCGCTGGGGTTTATGACCGAGGAGATTGCCGTGGCGGTGGAAAAGCGGACGGGTAAGCCTGCGGCGCGTGTGCTGGCTATCAGTGAAAAAGACCTGGTACACGCTGACAGTATCAAGCATCAGAAAAAAGGCGTCGCCCTGACCATGGCCGAATATCAGGCGTTACCTAAAATCGTGGCGGATCCCTCCGCGGTACTGTGGGATAAGCAGAATCAGAATGTATTGTATATTCGCAGTGATGATGACCGTACCCTTAAAACGGTGGTCAATGCGCCCTGGTCGGTACGCAAACAACCGGATGCCTTAGATGTGGTGATTAATACGTACCGGGTGTCGTTAACGGAACTGAAAAAAGCGGTGGCTGGCGGGAATTATGAGTTACTAAAAGGGGCGCTATAACAACAAAGCCCCGAATAACGGGGCTTGTTACAGTGATGGGAGTTGAACCCACATAAACGTATGGCTTGCGCTGACGTCGAATTACCGTTATTCGTACACTGTTTAACCTATTTTACCATGAGTGAGAATGAATGCAACTTGACTATCAATTTGATGATGCGGCGATACAGGCGGCCTTTAAACGGGTGCAAACGCTGGGGCGGGATACCACGCCGGTGACCCGTGCGATTGCCGCTGTCCTGGCAAGTGAAAGCGAAGACGCGTTTGCAAAAGAAGCTGACCCGACGACAGGCAACCCCTGGCAACCGTTAACCGAAAAATATAAAGCTAAATTAGCCAAAAAAGGCAAGACGGGCAGAATGTTACAGCGCTCACAGGGAGGGCTGGCGATGTCGTTGTCAACAGCGTATGACGCGGTGAGCGCGGCTATTGGTGCTAACAAAATCTATGCCCCGATTCAGATGTGGGGGGGATTACCTGATATGCCGCCGGGCCCGGCGGCAGTCCCCGCTCGCGCGTATATGGGACTATCAGCGCAAGGTGTGGCGGATGTTATCGACATTATCAATACGCAGCACGCAGCCGCATTGAAAGCGCGTTAGCCTGTCAGGCTGACAGAAAAAAAGTTAAACGCCTCCTGAGATTTTTAAACGGGTTTTAAACGGGGTATAGTGTCACTGCTTACCCCCGTTTTATCTTTTCTTTCCCAGTCAGGTGTGATCCCCCACAAACCCACCTTTTTTTCATATTGCCCAGAATGGCGATATGAAAACCCAAATACCCACCCCAAAAAAACGTGTCGCCATTTTGAGTGCCGCGATTTCAGACAGTACCGATGGCTGGTATCAACTCCTGCCCGCCGGGCATTTCAGCGCCCGGGATGGTCGCCCGGACGATGTACCTGGCGGGCAGTGGTTTATCGATACCAACATTGCTGAACAATTTATTGCGGCTACCGCGTCTATTGGTCAGCCCGTGCTGTTTGACTACAACCATGTGACATTAAAACAAGATGAAAATGCCGCCGCGTGCAAAGACGCTATTGCCGCGGCGTGGCTGAAAAATCCCGCAACAGATATGCAGTGGCGCGAAGGTTTGGGGCTGTTTGTTCGCCTGTCGTTAACACCGGCGGCTCAAACCGCCATTGATAACCGCGAATGGGCTTACTTGTCTGCGGTATTTCCTTATAACGAGCTGGGCCATCCCCTTTATTTGAGGATGGGCGCACTCACCAATGACCCCGGTTTAACCGGTATGCGGCCTCTGGCTGTGCTGGCGGCGCAAACTCTTTCGGACTTTTTACCCTCATCAAAACAGGACATTGTTATGAATGATCTTATTCTCCAGTTGCTAGAGCAGCTGGGTATTGAACTGCCCGACGATACCGCCGAACTGAGCGAAGAGGCACTCAGTGATTTACTGAATCAGGCGTTGTCTGCTGTTGAAACCCTGAAAGCCTCAGCCCAGGCTGTCGTTGATACGCAAGCGGTGATTGAAAACACCGCAGACCCGGACAGCGTCACCAGTGGCGTAACCGATATCATTGATGATGCCGCCGCCGATATCACCGAAGCGGAGCAAATCTTAGAAGATGCCGCATTGAGTGGCGTGGATTTAACGCAGTTTGTTCCTGCCCGCGCGTATCAAATTCTGGCCCGCCGTGCGGCGGTGTTAAGTGCCCGTTCTGGCGAACAAAGTGCGGAGTCGATTATCTCCAGCGCCCGCCGACAAGGGCGCGTTATAGCCGCAGAGGTCCCTTATTTGCGGGCGGTAGCGAGACAGCACGGTATTGCGGAGTTAAATGCCGCGATTTCTGGCCGGAAAGGCATTACGGCACTCACCCGTCGTCAAACCCTGAGAGTGAAACAACCGTCGCGTCTGGCCGTCCTGTCCGCGTCTGAAAAAGAAGCGGCGAGGCTCCAGGGATTATCTGAGGCCGAATTCCTGAAACGCAAACAAAAAGGAGCCCAATAATGGCGATTGTTACCCCTGCGCTGATTAAAGCGTTATTCACCGGCTGGAACGGCGATTTTCAAAACGGGCTTGACCAGGCTCCCAGCCAGTATGAACAAATTGCTACCGTGGTGCCCAGCACAACAAAATCCAACACTTATGGCTGGCTGGGGCAGTTTCCCGGTATGCGTGAATGGATTGGTGATCGTGTTATCAAAGACATGCAATCACACGGTTATCAAATCATTAACCGGCCATTTGAAAGCACAGTCGGTGTTGATCGGGATGATATTGAAGACGATAACATCGGCATTTATTCCCCCTTATTTACTGAAATGGGGCGTGCTGCCGGTGTGCAGCCCGATGAACTGGTATTCGGTGCGCTGTCAAACGGCTTCGCCAATCTGTGTTACGACAAACAGAACTTCTTTGATGCTGACCATCCGGTCTACCCCAATGTCGACGGTAAAGGGGATGCCACATCGGTCAGCAATATCTTAACTGATGACAGTTACAAAGGGGTGCCGTGGTTTGTGCTTGATAATTCCAGGGCCATTAAACCCATTATTTTCCAGCAACGCAAAGCACCGGAAATGGTCGCGATGGATAAAGTCGATGATGAGCAGAACTTTATGCGTAAGCTCATCAGATACGGCGTCGATACGCGTTGTGAGGCTGGTTATTCATTCTGGCAACTGGCTTACGCCGCTAAAGCGCCATTGACCGCGGATAACGTCTGGTCGGTGATTTCTTCCATGCGGCAATTTAAAGCCGATGGGGGGCGTCCGCTGGCAATCCGTCCCACCCATTTGGTTGTTCCGCCTGCCATGGAAAAAGAGGCCACGCAGCTATTAGAGCGTGAGCTGACGATTGATGCTAAGGGCGGCACTGTCAGCAATGAAATGAAAGGCCGTCTGGAATTGATTGTGGCGGATTACCTCTAACGCCCCGTTTAAATCCCGTTTAAAGGACGTGAAATGTTATGTCAGAGAAAATTTCAATGGCTGATGTCGACATGGTGGTGGTTAATACCGCGCATGATGGTTATCGCCGGGCCGGGTTGGTGCTTGACCAGGGTGAAAACACGTTGTCAGCCGTTAATGTCGAGCAGCGCCAGGCGCTGGAAGCCGATCCCCGTCTGTCTGTCACGGTTATTACGTCAGATACCGATAATGACGAACCGGGGGGGATGGCTCATCAAGGTGATACAGCTACGTTAGCTAACACAAAGAAAGATAAGGCGAATAAATGAGTTATGCCACTCTGGCTGATATGTACGCGCGTTACAGTCGTGACGGCCTTAACACCCTGACGGATGTCAAGATTGATGACTGGGCGGCATTAACCGATGACGAACTGACGATGGCACGTCAGCGACTGATACAAACGGCGCTGGATGATGCTTGCGCGACGATTGACGGCTATATCGACAGTCGCGCGACCTTGCCACTGAAAACGGTGCCGTCTGTTCTGGTCAGGGTGGCCTGTGTGCTGGCGCGGTTTTCGCTCGAAGACGGCGCGGCAACAGAAAAAGCCACGAAAGACAGTGAAGATGCGATTCGTTTGCTGGAAAAAGTCGCCGCCGGGGATGTCAGTCTCGGACTCAGTAAAGAGGCTGAACGCCCGGAGGGCGGTGATATTGCGCAAATCACCAGCGCTGGCAGTGTCTGGCAGCGCGAGAAATCGCGGGGATTTATCTGATGAAGACACCGGCCTCTATCACCAGTGATATTTCAGATGCATTACTGGCGGGTATTCAGCAGTTGTTTGGTAAGACACTGCGCAAAGTGGATACCCATCCCGGGCAATGGAGTGACAGCGCCGTCAAGCTGATTATCAATACCGCACCGGCAGTTTACGTCGCCTGGCTGGGCAGTCGCCAGGGCGAGATACGTCATACCGCGATCAGCACCTGGGGCGTTTTTGTCAGCGCATCCGTGTTAAACGGTAAACAAACCCAGGTACCGGGGATTTATCAGATTGTTGAGCGGCTCACCGCCTGGCTGAATAACCGCCGGATTGCCCCGGCGGGTAACTTCACACTGACCCAGGTTGGCAACCTGTGGAGCGACACGCAAAGTCAGGCCGGTGTAGCGGTGTATGGGCTGTATTTTGATGCGCCGCAACCGTTGCCGGACCCCATCGCGCTTGACGATTTGGACGATTATGCAACCCATTATCAGCAATGGGGGCAGCCAACGGGGACGCCTGAGCAGGAAGCCCTGATTCATTTACCTATTCAGGATAAACCATGACTGAATTGCATATTAAACCCACCCCAGGGTTGGTTGTTCGTGACCCTGAAACATACGAACCGCTGACTGAAAAAGGCGATAAAAAGCCCCGTATTGGGTACTGGTTACGTCGCCTGAAAGAGGGTGATGTAGTTGAAATTCCTGCTGTATCAACGAAAAAAGGAGCATCGCAATAAATGGCGCTCTCATTTAATGAAATCCCGGCCAATATCCGGGTGCCACTGTGTTATATCGAATTTGATAACAGTGCCGCCGTTACCGGCACGCCGCAGATGTTGCATAAGACATTGCTCTTAGGATTGCGCATGAAAACCGGACGGGTACCCGCCGGGCAACCTTTTCGTGTCACCTCTGCCAGTGCCGCTGAAACCGCATTTGGCCGTGGCTCAATGCTGGCTGAAATGGCCGCAGCATTTATCAAAGGCAACGCGTTTGCTGAACTGTGGGCGCTCGCCCTTGACGATGCCGAGGATAGCGTTAAAGCCGAAGGGAAAATTCAGCTTATCGGTAAAGTGGCTCAAACCGGGCAAATTGCGTTGATGATAGCCGGCGTTCCTGTCCGTGTGACGGTCAAAGCCGGTGATGATGCGGTCACGATGGCCGGTAAAATCCGCGAGACGATTAATGCACATGAAAAGCTGCCAGTCACGGCGAACGCGGAAGCGCTGGCCGACACCGTGATATTAAAAGCCAAATGGAGTGGTGAAACCGGCAATGATATTGATGTCCGGGTCAACTACTACGACGGGGAAATGCTGCCGGCGGGCATCAACTTAGCGATCACCCCAATGGGTGGCGCTACCGGCAACCCCGATTTGGCACCAGCGATTACGGCTTTCGGTGATACCTGGTGGAATTATCTTGTTAACCCCTTCACGGATACGCCGAATCTCGATTTGCTGCGTGATGAACTGAAAACCCGCTGGGGACCGCTGCGCATGATTGACGGCATTTGCTGGATGGCCTACCGCGGCACACTGGCGAAAACGTCAACGTTCGGGACGTTACGCAATGATTATCTGTTTTCAACTATCGCAACCGGGATTGCGCCACAGCCAACCTATATTTGGGCGGCCACCCTGGCGGGTGTGGCGGTGGGTTCGCTGAGTATTGACCCGGCCCGGCCTCTCCAGACATTGCAACTGCCTGGGATTGCGCCACCTGCGGCCAGTGACCGCTGGGCATTGAATGAGCGTAACTTGCTGCTCTATGACGGGATGTCAACCTGCCATGTGGCGGCGGGTAATGTCGTGCAGATTGAGCGCATGATAACCATGTATCGTGAAAACAGCTTCGGCGACCCCGACCCCAGTTATCTGGATGTCGAGACTATCGCGACCCTCTCGTATCTGCGTTACTCAACACGGGTGCGTATCACGCAAAAATACCCGCGGCATAAGCTAGCCAATGACGGTACGCCGTTCAGTGCCGGACAGGCGATAGTTACGCCGTCCGTCATCAGAACTGAGCTGTTAGCCTTATTTACCGAACATGAATTTGCCGGACTGGTGGAAGATTTTGACGCGTTTAAAGCAACGTTGATTGTGGAGCGTGACAGCAATGATCGCAATCGTATTAACGTGCGCAGCAATCCGAATCTGGTTAATCAGTTCCGTATTTATGCGCACGCTATCCAGTTTATTTTGTAATAAGGAAAAATCATGGCAAGCCCCTATCAGTACACCGGTATCGCGTATATCCGACTCAACGGGAAAGAAATTCAAACCAAAGACGGCGCACAACTGACGCCGGGCGGCGTAACCCGTGACCCGGTTATCGGTGCCCGGGTTTATGGCTGGCAGCAGACACCGAAGGAAGCCCGGCTGAGCTGTGTTATTCCGCAAGGCCCTGGCGTCAGTCTGTTTGTGATTAAAAATCTGGTGGATGCGACCATCGAATTTGAGTGTGACACCGGCGAACGTTTTATGCTCGCTAATGCCTGGTGTGACGGCAATGTGTCGCTCACCAGTAAGGGTGAAATATCCGCTGAATTTATCGGCATTGAATGCAAAGAGATTTAATCATGACATTTGAATTAAAACATGGGCTGACCTACGGCCATGATGACGAGGCCGAAAAGCAGTTTGATGTCGAGCTGCGCCAACTGACCGCCGGTGATTTGATTGATGCCGAAACTGCCAGTGAGCGGGTCGTGATGACGGAAAAAGGCCCGATGCTACTCTCCAGTCCGGCGCTAATGGGCTATGAGTTGTTACGCCGCACTATCGCGCGGATTGGCAACATCAACGGCCCGATACCGATGGCCCTGTTAAAAACCCTGCATCAGGATGATTTAGAGTTAATCGCCAGCCAGGCCGGTTTACAGCGTCATGTGGCGATGGAAACGATGAGGCAAGTCGCAGACGAGGGGCGATAGTTTGCAGTGCGTTCGGGCTATCGAGCGCACTGCCTTATACGTCGGTATCCGGTTGAAAGGTGGGCCAGCCTGGGCGCTGGCCTTACCCTTGCCGAAACTGTGGCTGTACTCACACTGGCTGGAGAAACGCTAAATGACCACGAAAAATCGCGCCGAATTTATTGTTAATCTGATCGGTAATGTGACGCAAAAATCCCGTCAATTCGGGGCCAGTATCCGCCGGTTCGGCACGGAAGGCAGTCGCTCAATGCGGCTGTTTTCCAGTGCGGTGACGGGGGCGAACGGTATTCTGGATAAATTTGATAACCGCCTTGTCGGGTTTGTGACCGGCGGCGGGCTGGCGATGGCGGGCAAACAAGTTGCCGACCATCAGCAGACCGTCACTGATCTGGGTACAACCTATAATCTGACGGCGGACCAGGTGATGAAACTCGATGCCGCGGTAACCAAAGTGGCCGCAAATCGTAAACTCAGCACCTCGGATTTAATGACCGGTGCAGAAGCGTTCCTGGGAAAAACTAACGATCTTGAAGCTACTTTAGCGCAACTGGACAATATCGCGCTAACGATTAACGCTATCAGACTGGAAGCCAGTGCTGCCGGGAATGAGCTGGGCGGGATGTTTAATGTGGGCTTTAAGTCCCCGGAGAAAATGCGTAAGTGGCTTGAGGGTGTAGTTTCTGCCAGCAAAGAGGGGACTGGCAATATCGGCGACCAACTGACGGCATTAAGGGGATTGGGAAAAGACACAAAATGGCAATCCCAATTAGACCAACAGCAAATGTTGGCAATGCTGCGTGTTGCTAATGCCGAATTTAATGATCCAGAACAGGCATTTTCTGCCATGCAGGGTTTTTACGACACCATTAATGATAAAGAAAAACAGAAGATTTTAAAACGAAAAGGCCGAATTAATGTAAAAGATAAAAATGGGCAGCAAAAACACCCTGCTGATCTTGCGTTTGAAATCAGTAACGCAGCCAAAAATAAGGAGCACAATTTAAAAGATGTTTTTGATGGCGACACCCTGAAATTTATCATGATACTCGGTGACCCTAAAAAACGTGATTTGGTAAAAAAAATTGCTCACCCGGATAATATTGAAGAGGGATTGCTGGAGAAAAAAGCCACACAGAATGTCCAGACATTTAATGGTGCATTAACGTCATTAACAAACACCGGAGAGCGATTTGCTCAACTGAAACTGGCTAAACCTGTTCAGGACTTAGCTGATGCCATTCATTCGCTGACGCCAGAGGAGTTAGACGAATATGCTGCTGCCGTTGAAAAAGCCGCGTATGCGATTGGGGCGGCTGTGGCGGCGCGTTATGTGTATCGCGCCGGTAAAGGGGTATACAATTTTGCTAAATATATTAAGGGCGGCCCAGCGGGTTCGGCAGGCGGTGATACCTCTTCGGGGGCATTAAGTGGTGCTGATGTGGTGCCCGTTTATGTGACGAACTGGCAAGACCAGAACAACAATAATCATGCAACCGGGCCTGACGACAATTTTAAGTTTAAAAAAGGCAGGATCCGCGGAGCGGCAATTGCATCAACCGTTGCGCTACCCCTGTTGTCACCTGAAGAACGAGATAAAAATCTTAATAAGTATTTCAAACAGATGCGTGAAGAATATCCCCATGCCTACGACGCAAACGGTAAAGAACGTGGTTCTCAAATATTCCCCGTCATCCTTAAGAATTGGTGGTATGAGCGTAACGAGCAGATAGCCAAAGAAGGGCTCAAACCCTCCCCCTACTTAACCGGTGACTGGGGAAAAAATACAGCACCGAATATTACGGACACGACGAACCCTACGGAGCCGTGGGAATACCGCCAGCCCCAACCTCAGCAAAAACCGCCGGAAGGCAAGATTACGATCCAGGTTGAAACAACCGGGGATATCAAAGCGAAAACCAAATCAGTTAAAGCAGAAAATATCGATTTGCGGGTGAACACCGGCTACAGCTACGGGAAGAGTTACTGATGGAAATTGATTTTGACCAGGTCATGACACTGTTTAATGACAATTCCTGGCGCAGCCGGGTCGGTAACGGTAAGGGAACCTTTCGCGGTCAGACTTTCTATATCATTGATGACGCCACCATTTCAGGTGGTCGCCGCGTTGTTCGTCACGAATACCCGTTGCGGGACGACGGTGAAACCGAAGACATGGGATTGACCACCCGCGAGTATGCATTTACGGCGGTGGTGTTTGGTGATGACTACTTTAGTCAGCGTGATGCCCTGATAACCGCGCTTGAAGCCCCGGAGCCGGGCGAAATCGACCATCCCTATTTTGGCAAGCAGCAGATCCAGATTGAAACCTACACCGTCCGCGAATCCTGTTATACCGGTGGGGTTGCGATGTTCTCTGTCACCTTTGTGCCGGCAGCAGATAAGACCGCCCCGGTTGAAGCACACAAGCCTGAACTGAACAGCGACAGCCTGACGAGCCGTGTTCTGTCCGATATCACGGCGGCATGGGGCACAGTAACCGGCGCAATCGCTAAAGTCACCGATACACTGAATACGGTTGAAGCAACGGTTAACACCCTGGTTAACGGTATTCGTAGTTTACCGGCGACATCCGGCATGAACCAGTTATTGGGTTCCGCGCTGGCGCTGAAAGGTTCCTTAAAGAATCTGATTAATGCCCCTCATCAGCTCTTTGATGATATCGCTAATTTGGTCAGTGGTATGGCGGAAGTTGCCCCGCCCGCCGTTGCCAGCCGGGCATTACGTAAAGCCGGCAGCAGTATTCAGGTACAATCCAAACCGAATGTGCCTGCGGTGGCACATTTACAGCATGTGGTGAATACCCCCACCACCGTTTTTATTGCGGCTCAACTTGCTAAGTTAGTGTTAACTGCGGCGACAGAAGCCGCGAAAACCAAGCCGCCTGCGCCTGCATTAACCCTGGCTGGGACACCTTACACCGTTATTTCTCAGTCATCTGAGGTCCCGGTGATGTCCATTCCGCTCATTGAAACGCTGGATGATACCCGAAAAACCAGCACCCAATTGGATGATGAGCTGATGCAATTGCTGATTGCGACGGGCGATTTGGGGTGGTTCGAGACCTCAAATCAGCTCCGGGATTTTCGCATTACCTTTGTGCTGCAAATGCAGGCCACGGCGGGGGCATTACCGACCGCCAGGCATATTGCGTTAGCGGGGACAGAGCCGGCATTAGTCACGCTTTATCGTGAAACGGGTGAGGGGCGGCAACTGGACCGTTTTATCCGCCGCAACGGTATCCGACACCCGGCGTTCGTCACCGGCGGCGTAGACATTGAGGTGATTAATGGCTAATACCATCGAATTAATTTTGGGTAATAAAATCTATTCCGGCTGGAAAACGCTGGATGTGACCCGCAGCCTGGAGGACATGGCCGGGCAATTCTCGTTGGGTGTCACCGTTAAAGGCGGTGACTCACCACTGGTACTGATGCCGGGGCAATCCTGCCAGCTTGAAATCAACGGTCAGCGAGTGATCACCGGTTATGTGGATACGGTAGAAACCAGTATTGAAGACGAGCGAACTATTTCGGTGTCTGGCCGGGATAAAACCGGTGATTTAGTCGATTGTGCTGCAATACATGGCAAGGGCCAGTGGCGTAATGTCACTTTGGAAACTATCGCCAAAGACTTGTGCAAGCCGTTTGGTGTCACCGTTCGTTGGGAAGTCAAAACAGCATCAGCGGCAACGGTATTCAAACAATGGCAGATTGAACCTGGTGAAACCGTGTTTGATAACCTGTCACGCGCGGCCCGGCACCGTGGGGTGCTGGTAACCAGTAATGCTCTCGGTGAATTAGTTTTTACCACTGCCGGCACGGAAAAAGCCGGTGTTTTGGTACTGGGGCCAGCAGACAATCAGGGCGTGAAAATTCAAACGATTAACACCTATCTGTCCTGGATTGACCGGTTCAGCCTGTATCGTGTTAAAGGCAGTAATGCTGCCGGGGGCCTGTGGGGAGAAACCCAAACCCCGGCACAATCTACCGCGATTAATATTGACGTGCGTGATGCTGAAATTACCCGCTATCGCCCCACTATTATTCTTGCTGACGATAACCTGACTACCGCAAAGGGCAATGCGCGGGGGTCCTGGGAACAGAAACGCGCACTGGCGCATGGTATGACTGCAACAGTTGGCGTCACTGGATGGTTTAAGCCGAACGGCCAACTTTGGCAGCCTAATGAACGGGTGACGTTAAACGCCCACCAAGCCGGGTTGAATGAGAAAGCCCTGTTGATTGTCTCGGTAAATTATACGCTTGATAACGATGCGGGTACGGTAACAAAGCTCGAACTGATGCCGCGTGACGGTTTTAACGAACCCGCCCAGCCTGAACCCAAAACCAATGATGGGGTATGGAAATGATTAATCAGCTTAATAAGCTCACTGCCAGCCTTCAGCGCCGTGTCCGGCTGCTGATTTCGCGGGGCGTGGTTAATATTGTCAATGACTCACTGAAACAGCAAAACTTGCAGGTTTCCCTGCTGGCTGATGAAACGGCTGATGATGTTGAGCGGTTTCAAAACTATGGTCATAGCAGCGTTCCGCCCGCGGGCAGTGAAGCCATTGTCTTGTCCGTTAGTGGCGTTCGCCAGCATCTTGTTGCCATTGCCGTCGATAATAAAAACAGTCGCCTGGGTAAGCTAACGGCGGGCGACAGTGCGCTTTATCACCTGGAAGGGCATCATGTTTTACTGACTGAAAATGGTGTTGTTCGCATTCAGTGTAAGCGTCTGGAAGTCGTTGCGGATGAAATTGTGTTTGATACTCCCCAAACCCGCTTTACCGGCAATGTTGATATTGTTGGGGTCAGTACAGCGGATAATCATATGTCAGGTTCAACCAGCGGTAAAGACCATATTCACACAGAGCATGACGGATACAGCACGAGCAAACCACATGAATGACATTGCGCTTCAATGGCAAACCAACAACGCGGACATCGCTATCGAGCACGCAGATATTGTGCTGGATAACTCATTAGCTACCGCGGTCATTATTTCCTTGTTTACTGACCGCCGGGCGCTGGATTCTGACGAACTCCCTTCGGGAGCCGGTTCTGACAAACGCGGTTGGTGGGGAGACTCATTTAATGCGCGGCCAATCGGCAGCCGTTTGTGGCTGTTATCACGAGAGAAACAGCTGTCATCGGTTTTACATCGTGCCAAAGCCTATGCTGATGAAGCACTGGCATGGTTGATTGAAGATAACCATGCAAAGCAAATCACTGTTGCTGCAACAGCCCCCGAACGCGGGGTTTTATTGCTGACAGTGAATATTACTCTATTCAACGGCAGTGTGTTGCCACTGTCGTTTAAAGCTCATTTAAGTGTGATTTAAATGCCGTATAAAGCCCCGTCTCTTAGCACGTTACTGGCTCGTACTCAGTCAGATATTGAAAGTCGTTTACCCGGCACATTTGCCCGTTCTGCATTCAGTACCACGGGGGCAATTGCTTTTGCTAACGCGGGTAACGCCGCCGGATTACATGACCATCTCGCCTGGACCAGCCGGCAAGTTGTCCCGCATCTTGCGGATGATGACAAGCTACTTGAGCATTGCGAATTCTGGGGAGTATGGCGTAAACCTGCTACGCAGGCGACAGGGAGTATTACAGTGACTGTGCTAAATGAAGCCATGATACCGAAAGGCACACGCTTTCAGCGCCCGGATGGAGTTGTTTTTGAGTCTGTCGATGATGTGTATGCAGCCTCTGGGGAAAACCCAGTTTCTGTTATTGCCATCGAACTCGGCAGGCAGGGAAATACAGCAGCCGGGGTTGAATTTGAATTGGTTTCGCCCGTGGTTGGGGTAAAAACTCAAGCTATTAGTCAGTATATTGGCGGCGGTGCAGAACTGGAATCGATTGACTCACTGCGTTCTCGTTTGCTGTTCAGAGTGCAATACCCGCCATCCGGGGGCAATAAATATGACTATGAACGCTGGGCGAAGGAATGTGCCGGAGTCACTCGCGCGTGGTGTATCCCGCGTTACCGTGGCTATGGTTCGGTAGGTGTTTTATTCGTGATGGACGAAGAAACCAATATATTTCCGCGGCCTGGCGATCTGGTGCGTGTAAAAGAATACCTGACCGGGCATATCAACCCGGTGACCAATCAGGCAGAGGGTAAGACTACCGGCGCGGAATTAATTGTTGAAAGTCCGGTTGCCAAAGTCATTAATTTTCGTATTCGTTTATCGCCGAATACCGAAGCAGTTCGCCATGCCGTAAAAATCAGTCTGAAAAGTTATTTGGAAAATTTGCCCTACGGTGGACTGGCTTTGCTGTCAGAAATGCGAGCGGCAATTTCTAATGCTCCTGGTGAAATTGATAATACCGTGATTTCACCCGTTGCTGACGTATATGCAGCCGAGAATGAAATTTTCGTGCTGGGAGATATCGAATGGCAATGACCGCAAAAGACTATCAAAAATCCGGGCTTGATTTGCTGCCCAACGGTAAAGCCTGGCTAAAAGATCCTGATAGCAATTTGGGTAAATTAATGCTGGCTACCAGCGAAGAATTTGCCCGCATTGACGTGATTAATGACGCTATTTTAAATGAAATTTATGCCGACCGGGCTTTTATGCTGCTTGAAGATTGGGAAGAGTTCACTGGGCTTCCCGATTGCAGTATTGACGATGAGTCAACGATTGACAGTCGCCGTCAGTCAGTAAAAGCAAAATTAGTGATGTCGGGCAGTCTTTGTAATCAATTTTATGAGCATCTGGCCGCAGAACGGGGCTATCGCATCAAAATTGAGGAGCATTACCCTCACCATTGCCTACGTGGATGCAACTATCCCATTTACCCGGAAAAGAATTGGTTTCGTGTCTTTATTCATGTCTTTGAAAGGACTGCTCGTTTTTCAACAGTGCTTGATAATTGTAAGCAGCGCTTGCGTGTTGCTGACGCGGCAGACCTTGAGTGTTTATTAGAACGCTATGCCCCCGCGGAAACTGAATTTGTATTTATTTATGAGGATTAACGATGTTTGGACTTGATAACCCATCGGGCGTTAGTGTGATGCCCCCCATCACCCCGGTAAGCAATCCGACACCGCTCTGGTTTACCGACGGCGGCGCGGGTCTTGCTGTCAGCTACCCCGGTCAGGAATGGTTTAACATTGTGCAAGCCGAATTGCTTGCCGTTTTGCAAGAAGCGGGCATTAAGCCGGACAAAAGCAAATTAAATCAACTTGCTGTGGCAATTAAAAGTATTGCAGCCGAAAGAGGTATTGAACTGACAGACAAACTCGGCAACAGCAGTACATTAGCCGCGTCACAAAAGCTGGTGACTGAAATTAATGACAATGCGAATAATAAACTTGCAAAAAACCAAAACGGGGCCGACATCCCTAATAAAAGTGAGTTTATAAAAAACCTCGGTTTAGCGGAAACGGTGAATAAGGCGAATAGTGCGGTACCGAGTAGCCGGAAAGTGAATGGTAAGGCGTTGAGTGGGGATGTCAGTCTGAATGCCGGGGATGTGGGGGCGTTTAAACTCGGAGCAACAGGTAGGGCAAATGCCGTTCTCTGGAATACCGATACGGGGTTGTATGAATTACTACATCTCGGATATTCAGAACATGTTGCTCACTTCTATAATGGTAGCGGGAGTTGCCCAGCTTTTCAGTTAAAAGTGGGTTACAGGAATGGCGGTATCGCTTATCGCTCTGCCCGTGATAATTATGGCTTTGAGGAGGATTGGACTGCACTTGCAACACTTCATGATATTACTGTGCCTGTCGGTTCCCCCATTCCGTACCCCCATCGATACACACCACCTGGCTACTTAACATGCAACGGACAATCATTTGACAAATCTCGATACCCACAATTAGCAATAGCTTACCCCTCCGGCGTATTACCCGATTTACGGGGGGAATTTATCCGGGGCTGGGATGATGGTCGCGGCGTCGATCCGGGGCGAGCATGTGGGAGTTGGCAAGCACAACAGGTTCAATACCATTCTCATGTTGAAGGACACGGCGGTTATAGCGGTACTTTCGGCGCAACAACAACGAAGAATCATTTGGGTTCATATCATAACGATTCAGCTCAACCGCTGCCGTTTACAAATAACGGTTCAAATTTTGAAAATTTCAGTAATAACGGCGTTGTTGGCAACGAAACCCGCCCCCGCAACGTCGCATTTAACTACATAGTGAGAGCAGCATAATGACAGAACAAAAGTACTCTTTAGAACATGAAACAGCCGTACTTGGAAAAGATGGATTGGCTACCCAAGCCGGTTGGATGAAGGTCTATCACTCGAATCAAATCACGCGAGAATTCATAGCGTCAGATATCGAATATGTCATGTTGGGTGTCAGTCTATCAGCCGGAGCTTATCCCGACGCTCCAGAACTTCCCGATTCTGAAGACGAAGCCGTGTGCCGTAGTGAAGATAAAAGCTGTTGGGAAACTGTACCCGATTATCGCGGAAAGACAGCTTACGACACGTTAACTCGCGCTCCGATTGATATAACAGAAATCGGGGAATTGCCTGACACACTTACATTCAATAAGCCACCTACTGATTTTGATACGTGGAACGGCAAAGAGTGGGTAGTTGATAAAGACTTACTCAAATCTCATCAAATCAATGAAGCCAAGCAGCAACAAGCTACACTGCTACAACAAGCAAATGAAACACTTTCGTTACTCCAAGACTCTGTTGACTTAGAAGTCGCGACAGACTCAGAGAAAGCCGCATTGCTTGAGTGGAAGAAGTACAGAGTATTGCTCACTCGTGTAGATGTGAACCAGGCTCCTGATGTTCAGTGGCCGGAGGTACCGAAGTGATGGTAGGGGCCAGCGATGGCCCTTTGATTACTCGGGTTCTTTAGGCCAGTTAATATCCGGTGCTGATGAAACGTCTACCCGATTAAGCATCACCCTATGTTTCCTCCAGGCCGGTAGAGCGGCCTTTTCTCCCTCCGTGGCAATGCCTAAATCAACAGCATCTTGAAGCGGTGCTATCTTTTCAGATACTTCATTGATAAATGATTGCTTTTGCTGTTCAGCTTCAACAATGAGTTGTTCTTTTGGTATTGAGGGGTTTAAATACGCATCAATTTCTTTTGCTGTCATTTTTTTCATGACTTTCAAATTTTCACGAATATCAAAAAATACTGGCAAAACTGCATCATATTCTGCTTTCAGCGGTTGATACTCTTTTTCTGCAATAAGCGACTCAAGTTCAGTTAAACGAGTAACAGTATTGAGTTGCTCTTCTGAGTAAGCATGCACTTCATTTTTCTTATCTATGTAATAGCTATATATCATGATAATTCAGTCCATTTTACAATAGAAATTGATCGAGCATTAATCACAGGAACGACTTTGTATGATGCCCCTGCGGGGATAACTGCTGTTGAACCACCGGTGACCCAAGAGCCTGCGACACTGATATAGAATGCTTGCACGTCGTTAACTGTTATATCTGCTTGAAATGCTGTACCTTGTAATGCAATTGATACAATTATTGGCTTTTTAGATGTGTTTGTGTATGCAATATTTATAGCCCGTTGCGCTGTAACATCTTTCCATGACTGACCTATTCCAATAATACGCTCACTAACAGCTAATTGGCTCATAACGTCGTGAGTGTTACCGCCATCACTCTGTAATACGGATGCTTTATCGAGCTTTTTATTTAATGCTGATGACACGTCAATATTGTCTGATTTTTTATTAAGCTCTTTTGTGACAGCGTCTTGGCTCATTACTTGCGTTGACGATACTCCAACATTTTGAACAACGACCGTTTCCACTAAACCGAGGTTTTTTATGAAACGCGTACTTCCCTATATCGTCAAGAATACAACTATAAATATTTTTTATAATCAATTGGTTATGTAGTTACTGATAAAATAACAAGCCATAGCATTGGGGAAAAGTATGGCGAAGATTGGTTACATCCGCGTGTCAACAAATGACCAAAATAGTGATCTGCAACGAAATGCGTTAGTTGGGGCAAATTGTGAGCGGATTTTTGAAGATAAAATCAGTGGCAGGACCGCAGACAGACCGGGATTAAAACAAGCATTTGAGTGCTTGCACACGGGTGATACGCTGGTTGTTTGGAAGTTAGACCGCCTGGGGCGTAGTGTTCAGAATCTTATTGCGTTGAATGCGTATTTGAAAGAGAGTGGTATTCATTTCCAAAGCCTCACTGACAGTATTGATACCGGCACTCCAATGGGACGATTTTTTTTCTATGTAATGAGTGCCCTGGCCGAAATGGAACGTGAACTGATCGTTGAAAGGACAAACGCGGGATTAGTAGCCGCCCGTGCCCAAGGGAGAATAGGAGGCAGGCCAGTAGCATTTTCGTTCTCTGAACAGCAACAAGCGAAAAGTCTGCTAGCAAATGGTCATAGTCGAAAGAAACTTGCGTTGATTTATGGCGTTTCCCTCTCCACTATTTACAAATATTTACCAATAGAATGACAGAAAGTCAGAAAATTTACGGTAAAAAGCGGATGTGAGGTTAAATTTCGAGCTGATTTTGATGGCACAATTAGCAAGAAAAACAGCTAAAATAAATCACATATTTTGATAAAAAACGCTGCGCGGAAATTTTATCAATTTAAATGACGCGCTTTTTCAATTTACGCGGCCCGCTACAGCGCGTATACAGATAAACCTTCCCATCAGTGGATTTATAAAAATCCGTACCCACCGCCAGACGATCTCCCTCTGCATTCAGGCTAAAAGCCCAGCCAAAACCGGATGAGTCATCTTCAGGAGCTCTAAACCTAATGGGGTTTTCTCCATCCCAGATCCCATTTGTGCGTGTATACACATAAATCGAGGAACCGTTATCACGCGCCGCCAGGCGGTTTCCCGCGGCACTCAGGCGGGCAATTCTGCCAAACTGATAAGAATCCGAAGGGAGCGGAATCTGAATGGGGTTTTCTCTATCCCAGATCCCATTCTTGCGCATAAATATACGGAACGGAGAGAAGTATTGGCCCCCCGCCACTAGGCAATCTCCTGCTGCGCTCAAGCTGACATTCATACCAAAGTATTCACTTGCGCTCGGAAACACAATGGGATTCTTTGTATCCCAGACGCCATTCGTGCGCGTATACACACAAACCCTCCCTATGTTATCCATCATCGTTGGCACCGGGGTTCCCAACGCCAGACAATCTCCCGCCGCATCCAGGCTGACACTCCATGAAGCTCTATGATCTTCATCTTTATTAACCTCAAGCACAATAGGCTTACTTGTATCCCACTCACCACTCTTCCGGCGCGCATATACATAGACTCTATTAATCATCCCAACCGCTAAACAGTCTCCCGCTGCGTTCAGGCTAACAGAAATGCCAAAGCTCTCATTCTTCTTGGGGAAGGGAGAAACAATTCGCGTTATCATGGTGCGTTTCAAACCCAACACCTGCGTGATCTCCATCCGCTCCCACCGCGATAAACTGAAAAAATCGGTAAACTGAACCTGCCGATCAGCATCCAATTTCAAATACCCTCCTCCATCAAAAGAGAGTCCACCTTCTGGCTTCAATGATAGCGCCAAAGCCCCTTGTTCAGGATTTAACCCGCCAGAATGGTGAGTGTTGAGAGCCAGTTTTCCTTTGTCATCCCGTTTCAGCCCTGCGGTCGGGCCATCACCTTGAGCGCCATCAATGATTTCATATGCCTTATATGCCTCATCAATTAAGTGGGAAAATGCTTCCGGCATGAGCCGCACACCAGACTTAAAACTCGCTTTCAATGAGTCAACAGTATTGATTTCTTTATCAGTCATCATAATTTCCTCAAAAGCCGTATTAGACCGTCACCGTCTTCTGTACAGGCATCATTTGACATTCTCAAAGATATAGACTGCACCGGCTTCAGACGCAGAACCAACCTTGGCTGAAACTGCACCAACTGCCAAACTCGTCTCCCACCTATTCAAACTGACAGCTTTACCAAAACCATTTAAATTGTCTGAATTGCCTGAGGGGTCCAAAATCTCGATAGGTGTATCCATATTCCACTTATTATTTAGACAGGTATACACATACACTCTGGAAGCCGCCCCCACTACCAGACGGTTTCCCACATCATTCAGTTTGATAGCGCTGCCAAAATACGTTACATCACTTGCAGGAGCCGAAAACTTAATGGGACTTTCTGTATCCCAGATCCCATTCGTGCGCGTATATAGATAAACCTTCCCCGCAGTGGGGACACCATAATCTACCCCCACCGCCAGACGATCTCCCTCTGCATTTAGGCTAAAAATCCGATTAAAACTGGATGAACGATCTTTAGCAGCCATGAACTTAATGGGGTTTTCTTTATCCCAAATCCCATTCGTGCGTGTATACACATAAACCACGTTTATTGGATCATGAGAATAATCAACACCATATCCCGCCAGACAATTTCCCGAGGCACTCAGACAAACCTTGATAAACGAGTTAATCAACTTAAAGGGGTTTTCTGTATCCCAAATCCCATTTGTGCGTGTATATATGTAGGACCAAGAGTCGCCCGCCACCGCCAGACAGTCTCCTGTGGCGCTCAAGCTGACATTGTGACCACCAGCGTATCCACGTTGATCTTCCAGCGGAAACACAATGGGATTTTTGGTATCCCAGACGCCATTCGTGCGCGTATACACACAAGCCTTCACTTTTTTAACACCAATGTAGTATTCCACCAAGTATCCCACCGCCAGGCAATCTCCTACCGCATTCAAACTGACATCCCAAGAACTACGAGATTGATCTTCATCATCCTCAAACACAGTCGGAGCGCTTATATTCCACTCACCCTTCCGGCCCGTATACACACAGACTTTATTATCCATCCCAACCGCTAAGCAGTCTCCCGCTGCGTTCAGGCTAATAGAAGTGCCAAAGCGTTCATTCACTTTAGGGGAAGGAGAAACAATTCGCATTATCATGGCACGTTTAAAACCCAACAACTGCGTGATCTCCATCCGCTCCCGCCGCGATAAATTGAAAAAATCCGCAAACTGAGCCTGCCGCTCGGCAGCCAATTTCAGACGCTTTCCTCCATCAAAAGAGAACCCACCTTCTGGACTCAGTGATAGTGCCAAAGCCCCCTGATCAAGGTTCAACCCGCCAGAATGGTGAGCGTTGAGGGCCAGTTTTCCTTTGTCATCTCGTTCCAGCCCTGCGGTCGGACCATCCCCCTTACCACCATCAATGATTTCATATGCCTTATATGCCTCATCAATCAAATGGGAAAATGCTTCAGGCGCGGGCGGAACACCGGACTTAAAACTCGCTTTCAATGAGTCAGCAGTACTAATTTCTTTATCAGTCATAATATTTCCTCAAAAGCCGTATTAGTCAGTCACCGTCATCTGTTCCCTGTTTTCTACTTCCTGTGCCAGCATTCAATAACAACCCGGCAATCTGTTTCCGTGTCTCCTCAGGAAGCAATTTAAAAGCTTGTGCCGAAACCGCTACAGTACCATCCACCGACAGCACCCCGGATTTATCCAACATCAATCCCCCGCCGAGCTGTAGCTTTAACGCAAGACCCTCCGGCGCCAACGCAATGCCATCACCAGTCTTAACCACCAAACGGTTGTCGATAACCTGCAACCCAACTCCCGGATGATAAGCCTGATCACCATCCTGCCAACCAAAAAGCTGTCGCCACAACGTGGCCCAATCAATTAATGAATAAAATGCCGCCTCAGTCGGGATCTTGCCAGGGGCGAAGTGGGCACTAAGCTGGCTGACCGTTTCATCTGTTATCTCTTTCGCCATCGTTTTTTCCTCATTTAGCTAGTCGTAAAGGTAAACTTTCCCTTCTCCACTCTTCCAGCCACTGGCGCCAATCGCCAACGTATTGCCATCACCACTAAAGCAAACACCGGCACCAAATTTATGGTTTGATTCTCCATCCACTGCCAGTAATTTGCCCTGCATAGTCCATTGTTCATCCTGATAACTAAACCACCATCCTGCACCGGTTTGCACACCTGTGTTATCTTTACCAACAGGTGTTGACACCACCAGCACCTGACCGTCGCCACTCAAAGACAGCTCGCTGCCAAACCTTTCCCCGACAGTCACCGCTTCTCTCAGTATCCCCATTTCTTGCCATGCATTACTGTAACGCTGGTACAAATACACCGCACCAACATTGCTCTTCTCTCCCGGGCACCCCACCGCCAGAATATTGCCGCTATCGCTCAGGCTGAGACTGGCGCCAAAGCCGTCACTGCTGATGAGTAAAGGAGAAGTCAGCGAATTGAGTGGCGGTCGCGGCTGCCAGTATGCCCCGTGACGATGAAATATCGTCACTTCACCGTTATTACCATTACGCCCGGTTGCCGCCACTGCCAAGGTTGAACCATCCGCACTCAAGCTTAGTTTGCCGCCAAACATATCGCCCTGTGCCGGAGAAGATAAGGTCAGACGCTCACCAAGCTGTGACCATTTCTTTCCGTCATACTGATAAAGATACACTGCGCCACAATTAGTCAATGAACCCGATCTCCAGCCATAAGAACCTACCGCTAATAGTGTGCCGTCAGCGCTCAGGCCCACAGCGCAACCGAAATGCTGCTGAACGTTCGCCTCACTAAGCCAAAGTTTGGCAGATTTCTCCCACGCGCCATTTGCCAATCTGCGATAAACGAACACCGAACCATGCCCACCATCACTGTTTCGGTTTTCAATACCCACCGCGAGAACATTACCATTTCGATTCAGACTTAACGCTCTGCCGCTATAACCACTGACGTAATCAGCGAATTGCTGCCGCCAACCGTTATCGGTATAAGAAAATAGATATACAGGATCCTTTCCTTCTGCCCCACTAAGCGCGATAGTTTTCCCATCGCCGCTGACACTGACAACAGCGCCAAGGTTTTTATTGTTACCGTTGGTCGGCAAATCAAACGCGGGCAACTGAGCCTTACTTGCTGCCATTTCCTCAGCATGAATCAGCCAACGGTAAAGTTCCCTTTTTTGTTCCTCTGTAAAACTCTCAAACAATTCCAGCGACAATTTAGATTCGGGACGTATTCCCAATTCGCCATTAATGAACTGTAAGCCGCTGCTCTTATCAATATTGACAGCAATTTCACGCTCCTCCCCGATACGCACCCCATCACCGGGATTCACTAAGAGTAAATTCACTTCATCCAGATCCCGGTTCAATCCTGCCCCTGGATTATTGTCGGGCTGATCAGGGTCCAGCCCGGCTAAACGCCGACCTTCCGCCGCTATTTGCACCAATTGAGTATAATTTTCACTTTTCGGCAGGGAATATAATTTAAACCAGGATTTAACCTCCTCTTTATTCAACAGATTATTCTCGCTGGATGTAGATGTCTTGTTGTGAGCCATTTAATACCTCCAATGCAGAATGACAGATAAGTTAACGTTGTCACACGCCGTTCTATTCTTTTACTTTCGGGATAAACAATATTCTGGCTTTATCCCCCTCTTGATGTTTCTCTTCATTCTAATTGGCCGCTTTATCGGTAAACTTTGCCGAATCGTCCGGCGTGGCGATATGTTTAACCCCCAAACCGGGCATTTCCTCTCTTGGTACAAACAGCACCTCTGCGGCTTTTAGCTGCTCGTAGTCTTTCTTACTCCAGAAAAAGTCTTTATCGGCAAATTTCGCTAAATCATCGGGTGTGGCAACATGTTTAATCCCCACACCGAGTATTTTTTCTGCTGGTATAAACAACACCCTCACAGCTTCCATCTGTTCGTAGGTTTTCCTATTCCAGTAGTATTCTTCATCGACAAACTTCGCCAAATCATCGGGCGTAGCGACATGTTTAATACCCAGACCAGGTGGCGTTTCTCCTGCTGGCGTAAACAATACCTCTGCACTTTTCATCTGCTCATAGGTTTCTTTATTCCAGAAGAGGGCTTGATCGGCAAACTTCACCAAATCATCGGGCGTGGCAACATGTATCACGACAATACCTTCCTGATATAGCGGCGGTTCAATGGACATAATGTTTTCCTCATCAGAAACCCGTTCTTAGTTATCCTGCGATTTGAAACGATTTAACTTCGCTTATTGCCTCAGGTACGCTACCGCCCTCGAAAAATATGTTCACGATAACACTTATTTAATATTTAACTTGACTATGTCACTGGTTTTTCGTGGGGCACAACCTGATATAATTAAGCATTGTGGAAAAGTGAATTTTTGCCAGTTATTTAATAAAAAATTAACTGCTTTTTTTATTAAATTTCACATAAAAAATATCCCCCTCACCACTATTATTGCAATAATCATAAATTTAATTAGATTTAAATCAATTCATTAAAAAATTTATTGAAAAAACACAAAATAACCGATAACACACTAAAATAGCATTACTTACACATAATCATTTGATTTTTATAAAACAAAAACGCTCCATTTAAATCATTAAGAAAAATCGCGCATATATTTAAATAATATCAAAATCATAATTACCCACGTTAAATAATTCAGAATCTGAAAATGATAAAACGACAGTTAATAAAAACCGTTTTTTGTCTGTCAGCGTGATTTTAAAACCTGGAAAAAAGGATAAACGCATCATGAAAAAACAGGTATGATTAACGTTGGTTAAACGTGAAACACAATATCCCATCATGATTAAATTTAATAAAAAGCAAATGTTAAAAACGATAAAAACAATCGTTAAAACTTTATACCGATTAAATCCAGGAGTCAGGGCCGGTCTAAAAATGTGAGATCTCGCCCTCCCCTCTATCAAGGTCAATAAGACCTTAATGGCCTTAGAAAAACCGTAAATGAGTCAAATAAAATTAACATTCGACTCATTTAGTGAGTAGAATAGAAGTCTTATTTGACTCACAGGTGAAATCAATGTGGATATGGGAACAACATAATTGGCCTGAATTCCATTGGAATGCCGACGTTATTGCACCATTACTACGAGACGTGCATTTCAACCAAGGATTGTTATTAGGCAAATCTGAGTATGAAGACGCCAGGCAAGCAACGCTTGATAGCCTGCTATCCAGCATAATCTATTCCAGCGAAATTGAAGGCGAGAGATTGAACGCGGCTTCTGTACGCTCGTCATTGGCGAACAGGTTGGGCATCACGGAAGAAAAACCTTATCCAACAACAGAAAGAACTGACGGCATTACCGAGGTCGCCCTTGATGTGATAGAAAACAGTGACTCCGATCTGACCCTTGAGCGTATCCTCAGGTGGCATCAGTTGATGTTCCCCGTAGGATATACCCTGTTCAATCCGATACAAGGAGGTCAGTTACGCGAAGGGATGATAGAAGTGGTATCCGGTCGTCTGGATAAGCCGACTGTTCACCTTGAAGCGCCACTACCGGAAAGAGTCGTCGCCGAAGTACTTCAATTTATAAAATGGTTCAATAAATTCCGAACAGATGCCAGTCTCGATCCCATCATTAGGGCGGCAATTGCTCATTTATGGTTTGTGACAATCCACCCCTTAGAAGACGGAAATGGGCGCGTTACCCGATTTTTGACAGACCTTGCACTTGCCCAAGCCGAAAATCGCTCAATCCGTTTCTACGCAATGTCAGTCAGTATTTGTGAGCATCGTAAGATGTATTACGAAATCCTTGAAAGTACTCAGAAAGGCAGTTTGGATATTACCGCCTGGATAGTTTGGTTTCTGAAAATACTGAATGAGACCTTAATAAACAAACTAAAAGAAATTAATCAGGTTGTGTTAAAAGCTAAGTTTTGGCGGCGGATAGATCAGACCCAATTGACTAAAGAACAGGCAGAAATATTAAACCGTATGCTGGACGGTGATTTTGAGCAGGGTATTAACAGCAGCCAATATCAAAAAGTGGCGAAGGTAAGTCGCCCCACGGCAACAAGACATTTGGCACATTTGGTTGAACTCGGCTGTTTAAAAAGCACCGGAGCTGGCGGTCGTAGCACCCGTTACATTCTCAATTATATTTGAATTTATCCGGGATGATGGGATTAATAGTATAGAGCATGAGAGTTACCTCACGTTTTGTTTAAGATTTCAACATCTATATCAAAACCGGTAACTCTCAATCTTTCAAATTCCTGTATCAGATCAAGTCACGCCTAATACACATTAAACTAACTTAATCGATTATTTTCCAAATATCTTGGTCTTAGCCGGTATTCCGTTTGAGAATTTTGTACTACTCCAGTCTATCTGATTAGGTGGTATACCGAATTTTTTCCATGTCAAATTAACGGGTACTCCAAGTATGCATGCAGCAATAAATCGATGCTGACCATCCAATATATGGGTAAGCCCTGTCTGGCTATTGCGCCAGACAACGATTGATATTGGATTTCCCTTTGTTTTAAAGCTTTCTATTTTTTCATCGACAACTTTTTGAAAAACTTCTGCCTGAGCGGGTAGTGGTGCTGAATTTCCAATATCATTTCGTCCTACAGGGCTGCCTTTTAATATTGATGTGTCATATGTATCCTCATTTCCTTTTAGTTGAGTTCCGTTTCCTGTTTTTCCTGATGTTACGGGTTTTAACATATTTTTATACATATTTAACTCTCATCCTTTTGAATTGTTTAGAGCGGTAAATATTACTGCATTTTATTTTTTCGTCACCAAATTTGGTGTGTTATTTTTTATCTTTCCTTTATCATTATTATTCTTTAATTCAACATTCGACTCTTTAGTTTGTTATTTATTATCCCTGCCCAATATGATTTGCTCTATTTTTGATCTGTTTCGAAAATTTTTTATATTTAGATAATATTAAAATCAGAGCTAGCAACATTAAAAAATTAATTATCACTCTTTTTACCAACCTATTCTCAAGATCACTAATTATTATTTAACAATGAAAAAACTGAAGTGAATAAAAACTTCTTCGGCGATACTTGTAAAGGGAAATATGATAAAAGAAAAATCTCACTTTTATCTAAAACGAGCAGATTTTCTAAGAAAGAATAATAAAGGCCATTTATACGAATATAAATGGCACATTATCTTATTGATATGACTATCCGTTACCACCAATCGTCGCAGTCATACGGATTTGACGGTTATCACTGATTTCAAGGTTAGATAAGACAACCAATTGAGGTAAAGTCCTTCGCAAGAAACGCGATAACAGCGGACGCAATGCGTGATTAACCAGCAGTACTGGAGGAGCACCCAACATTTCCTGACGTTGCAGTGCTTCCGTTGCCTGCCGTTGCAGGTTATCCGCCAATCCTGGCTCCAGACCACCCCCATTTTGCAACGCCTGAATTAGCAAACGCTCAAGACCGGCATCTAAGCCGATAACCTGGATTTCCTGTGCTCCCGGGAACCACTGTTGAGCAATCGCCCGGCCAAGCGCGATTCTGACCACAGATGTCAACTCATAAGGATCAGTTTGTCCCGGAGCATGTTCAGCCAGTGTCTCAATAATTGTCCGCATATCCCGGATCGGCACTTGTTCAGACAACAAGTTTTGCAAAACCTTATGCAAGGTTGTCAAACTGACGATATCGGGAATAAAGTCTTCGGTCAGTTTAGGCATCTCCTGACTGACGCGTTCAAACAGTTGTTGGGCTTCCTGGCGCCCAAATAACTCATTAGCATATTGCGTCAACAGATGATTCATATGGGTAGCCACAACCGTACTGGCAGCAACCACTGTGTAACCCTGAACCTGCGCCTGTTCTCTGAGGCTGTCATCAATCCAAACCGCAGAGAGCCCAAAAGCCGGATCTTTGGTGATATCACCTTGCAATTCCCCTACTGCACCACCAGGGTTTATTGCCAGCCAGCGCCCCGGATGGGCTTCACCACGACCAATTTCTACCCCTTTCATTAGAATACGGTAGCCAGCCGGAGCCAGTTCAAGGTTGTCACGAATATGAACCACCGGTGGTAAGTATCCCATCTCTTGAGCAAATTTCTTCCGAATGCCACTGATTCGCCCCAGTAATTCGCCATTTTGACGAAAATCAACCATCGGGATCAGGCGATATCCCACTTCCATCCCCAGCGGATCTTCAAGCTGAACATCAGACCATGAAGCTTCTGATGCCTGCTGTTGTTCTTCTATTTTTGGTTTTTCCGCATTGAGCACCGGGCTATCAGCGCGGCGATAGAGATACCAGCCAAGACCTGCCAACGCCGCAGTAAATAGCAGAAAAATAAAATTGGGCATTCCCGGAACCATGCCCAATAATCCGAGAACCCCCGCACTCAACATCAGCACCCGTGGATTATTGAACAGTTGAGTCACCATCTGCTGACCAACATCCTGGTCCGTCGCCACGCGAGTAACAATCACACCAGCCGCGGTCGAAATAATCAGGGCAGGTAACTGCGCCACCAGACCATCACCAATGGTTAACAGGGTATAAACCTCCCCTGCATCCCCTAAACTCATGCCATGCTGAGCCACACCAACAATTAAGCCACCGACGACGTTGATAACCAGGATCATTAATCCGGCAATCGCATCGCCACGCACAAATTTACTGGCACCATCCATCGAACCATAAAAATCCGATTCCTGCGTCACTTCCGTACGGCGCTTCTTCGCTTCCTCTTCACCGATCAATCCGGCATTCAGGTCAGCATCAATCGCCATCTGTTTACCTGGCATACCATCCAGCACAAAACGGGCGCCAACCTCAGCAATACGCCCCGCGCCTTTGGTAATCACCATAAAGTTAATCAATACCAGGATAACAAATACCACAATACCGATGGCGAAGTTACCGCCAACCAGAAAGTGACCGAATGCCTCTATAACGTGGCCCGCCGCCGCAGAACCTGTATGCCCTTCCAATAAAATGATACGGGTTGAAGCCACGTTAAGAGACAAACGCAGTAAAGTAGAAAACAGCAATATTGTCGGAAATGCGGCAAAATCCAGAGTACGCCGGGTAAACATCGCCACCAGCAACACCATAATTGATAGCGCAATGTTAAACGTAAACAGCAAATCCAGCATGAAGGGTGGCAACGGCAGTACCATCATCGACAAAATCATGAGGATCAATACCGGCCCGGCAAGAATTTGCCATTGCGAACCTTTCATATTGCCCGGTAAACGAAATATAGAGGCCAGATTAGCCATGACGATTATTTTCTCCAGCGAAATCCAGTGCTGGCGGCACTGGCAGATTTTCAGGTTTCTTCGGCTTCAAGCCGCCTTCCCGTTTCCAACGTTTCAATTGGTAGATCCAGGCAAGCACTTCCGCTACCGCCGCGTAAAGTGTCGCGGGGATATGTCCCCCAACTTCACTATGGCGATAAAGTGCCCTGGCAAGTGGCGGTGCCTCAAGTAATGGAATGCGGTTTTCTGTACCAATTTCTTTAATCCGCAATGCAATTATTCCCGCCCCTTTCGCCAATACCTTTGGCGCACTCATTGCTTTTTCGTCATATTTCAGGGCGACGGCATAGTGGGTTGGGTTAGTGACAATCACATCCGCTTTCGGTACATCCGTCATCATACGCTGACGGGCAGCTGCCCGTTGTTGTTGACGGATACGCGCTTTAACATGTGGATCTCCCTCTTGTTCTTTAAATTCATCCTTTATTTCCTGTCGGGTCATTCTCAGTTTTTTCAGATGGCTGTATATCTGGTAAACGACATCAAAAGCCACCATCGGTATCAACATGAAAACCACCACATAACCGGCGAATACCAGCATTTGCATTGCATCATCCAGCGCCAGCAGAGGTGGTTGCGCGATCAGCCGTAACATGGCAGGCCAGTTCATCCAAAGAAATAGAGCAGCGCCAATTCCGACAAATCCTGCTTTAAGCAACGCTTTGAATAATTCAGCTAACGCATTCATTGAAAAAATACGTTTCAGACCAGAAATAGGATTCAATTTTTTCGCATCAAATTTGATGGATTTTGTACTGAATACTAATCCACCCAATAACGCCGGAGCGCTTAACGCAACGAACACTAATCCAGCAAAAACCGGCAACAAAGCCCAAACAGCTTGCCGGAGCAACCTGCCAATTTGCTGAACCATCTGCTTATCATTGCTGACCATACTGTGATCGAAGTTAAAACCTTCAAACACCATCAGCGACAATTCATGAGTAATGGATTGACCGCTCATCCAGAGCAAACTCAGGCCACTGGTCAGCATCAATATGGAACTCAGCTCTCTGGAGCGGGCTATCTGCCCCTCTTTCCGGGCTTTTTCCCGTTTATGGGGCGTGGGTTCTTCTGTTTTCTCAAGATCGCTATCTTCAGCCACGGCTTTCCTTGTCAGAGTCTAAAACGTTGTCGGTCAAAAAATATGGAATTAAATAGCTGCTAGCATGACAAAAGAGAAAAAATTCGATGGCTGGAACAATGAGAAATTTGGCGGGGTATTTGTGGGATCAAGGCGAATGACAAGGATGGTTCAAAACAATGACAGCCTAATCCACGAATACGCAACTGTGCAAGACGTGTCCGGTATTGATCTTCCCGCCACCCCGGCACCTGTATTTGAAAGTTATACAGCGCCGACTGCGATTTATCGAGAAAAGAAAAGTGTTGATCCATCAGGCGTTGTGATGGTGTAACCCGATGCTCTCCCTGAACCGGGGAGATTTTACCCGCCATTAATTTTAACAGCGTTGATTTTCCACAGCCGTTTTCACCCACGATAGCAATTCTATCACCAGAGTTGACCGTCAGACTCAGTGGCATCGGTGAGCCATAGGGCAAAATCACATCCTGTAAATAGAGTAAAGGATTGGTGGCTGTTTCAGGGGCAGCGACAGCAATAGCCAGTGGATCGACTATCTCTAATTTCTCCCTTGCATCCAACGATGAAGAAGCGGCTTTTTCCAGTCGTTCATCGTGTAATTTTACCTGGCGTGACTGAGTCGCTTCGGAACGCCCAAGTTCACGATCCAGAATAATCTTACTTTGGTTAGCTCCGGCCCTTTTCTGCTTGCCCTGGCTCTGTCTTTTGCTCAAACGTTCCAGATCCTTCTGTTTTGATCTCTGTGCTTGTTTTAGCTGCTTTTGCGTTTGTTCCACCTCACGCAAAACACCAAGGCGAAGCTGCTCCCGACTTTCCAGATAGGTTTCCCATCCCCCCACACTGCGATGCAAACCTAAGCTGTTCGGCTCATATAGCACATCGACATTTTGCAACAAGCGGTGATCGTGGGTAACCAGCAGACTTCCTCCGCTCAATGCTGTTAACCATTCCGCCTGGAAAAGAGGCTAATCCCTGAGACAAATAACCTACGTCACAAAACCGCTGCACTGTACCTTCTGAAGGTGAATAGCGGCCAGCCAAAATGGCCGCTAACCAGGATTTACCAATACCATTACGTCCAACAAGCACCTGTTGTCCAATTGTCAAATTAATATCTATGCCGGAAAATAACGGTTTCGGCTCGCCGCCAAACTGACATGCAATATTTTTAGTTTCAATCAGAGTTTGGGTTGAATATTGAGGCATAATTTTCATCGTATCGTTGATTCTATTTTATTTTTTATCGAGATATCGCTCTTCCTGACCAGCCGTTTTATACGCCTAATATCAAGCTTTAGAGACGATGAAATTAACTTTTACCGCCAGCACCTTGCCACCATGCGAAGTCGAATCTCCAACTAAAATAATGGAACGCAACATCTTTTACCCTCTTAACTATGAGTTAAATATTAATTTCAGCTTATGACATCTGACTATCATAGCGCCACAACTTAATTAAGGAAAACTTCCCTAAATCAAACTCTTTGAAATAAATTAAATAATCATGTTACTTAAACAAGTATAAAATTTACATTATTGACTGTTTTAAAGTGATATTTACACATCTTTAAAATATCAATCTTGATATTTATTAGACTTAAACATAAATTAACATTAATATTTGGATACAAAAGAGACAAGTGTAAATATGAAAAATTTTGAAGACTTCTACAGAGAAGCACTCTCTCAAATAAAGCATGATATGCATCACTCGGCACAAGAGCATCCACACCTTATACCTGGGCACCAGAAGCTCATGTAACATAACGAGGAAAAATCATGAAAACCGGACTCCGCTTTTCCTGCACTATCGGCAACCTGGCGCCCATGACTTTTGCGGTCGTCAATTTTACGTTAGATGAAGCACTTTCATCGTTATTTACCCTGTCTCTGACATTAGCGGCACCGCGTTCAGATATTGATACGGATACCCTTCTGCTCCAAACCGCACAGTTCACCGTCACCCGTGACGATAATCCACAACG